>JAUMCS010000122.1:9882-15261 GCA_032122355.1 Burkholderiaceae bacterium | reverse complement strand
CGCCGCCCTGCGGCGAGCGGCATCAATCAATTGACGCAGTTCGGTCACTAAATCACTGTGCAAAGGAATGAGTTTATTTGTCATACCAACCTCGTCCTCCCCGTCAGCAGCTCCTGCATCATGGCTTAACTGACGCACGCTCCAGTTTTCTAGCTGGCACAGCTCAGTGTAAAAATCCCGTTGTAT
Source organism: Burkholderiaceae bacterium (assembly GCA_032122355.1). Classification (GTDB taxonomy): domain Bacteria; phylum Pseudomonadota; class Gammaproteobacteria; order Burkholderiales; family Burkholderiaceae_C; genus RFTU01. The sequence goes on along the minus strand of JAUMCS010000122.1, from coordinate 15,075 downwards.
GGGGTTGTCTAGCGCAGCTAGCAAACGCAAGTGCGACCAACTCAATTTGGCACACAGTGTGTGCATTATCTGAACATCTGGGTATGCCTGTACAAATCGGATACAAAGGCGAAGTTGACGAGCACTCCAACCACGCCCATATTCAGCACACAACTGAGTTGCTAAAGCGGTGATAACCTCCTCACCATAGCCTGCCCGTTTTCCACCCAAAATTTCGCGGTGAATACGCTGACCCACTTGCCAATACAGCAAGGTCAACTCCGCATTGACAGCCACCGCCGCCCTGCGGCGAGCGGCATCAATCAATTGACGCAGTTCGGTCACTAAATCACTGTGCAAAGGAATGAGTTTATTTGTCATACCAACCTCGTCCTCCCCGTCAGCAGCTCCTGCATCATGGCTTGTTGGAGGGGGTGGTTCACATCGGTAAACAAAGCTGCAACACGGTTTTGTGTTGTGCGTTCAGTGCGGGCTTTTTCAGACATTTGTAGCCTCCCGCAATCGTTTAGTCGACCATACCTGTTCAACAAGCGCAGCCACCAGTTCGCGCCGCTTTAACTGCTCATCTTTTGTGAAATTATCGAATGCTGTAAACGGAAGACTGTTCGTCTCTGCAAATTTTTTGAATTGTGGCTGGTGTTGATAGACACTGCCTTCTAGGCTTGCTGCATAGAAGTTTTGCTTAGCGTAGTGCGGTCGCTTCTGATCAAATGGCTTATCTTTTAAGCTACGGTTGACATCTGCAGGCAGTAGCAACAGCGAAGCAACATTGTTACGCCAATCCACAAACTCAGCCTCATTATCAAAAATGGTACTAACAGCTGTGTAGTTATCTGCCCAAATATGCTCAATATCGAACGGGTTTTTATGATTGCGAGCTACCAATTTGTCGAATGACTCCGTGCGACCGGCACCGATCTCGGTTGCCTCGGTGAGCCGAGCCAACAAGTGATAAATATAACGGCGGCTGAATTGGTTCAATACCAGACTCTGGATACCGGTACGCCCTTTTGCAACGCTCCCTGCAAATGTGACATCATCTTCATCCAGCTTTTTCTGAAGGATACTCACCAATTCTGTCAGTGACTTTTGACGAATATCACGACAAAGCAGCCACATGGCGTACGACACACTTGAATAACCGACGCGGATATAGTTGACGACCCGGCGCATTAACCAAATATCCAAATAAGTAGCTACAACCGCAATCTTATATTTTACTATTTCGTCGTCATCGGTTTCTATCAGTGGAGCGAGTAGCACCGTGTTTTGCCAGGTAAAGTCATTATGAGCGTTGTAATACACTGCTTGTAAGCCGGGCGTATAGTGTTTGCTTGCGTGCAAGATACGACGATAGGCCTTGGCAAAAAAAGGAAAGCTTTCTGACATAAACTTTCGATTAGGTTCGGCTTTGCCTAGTCCAAGACGAGCGCAGTTATCGCGTACCCAGCGGTGAAAAACCGTACCAATCAGCTCCCAATCCTTATCGATAGCCCCAGCCTTACGCTCACGAATAGTATCTGCGAAATGTGCACGCAACCAAGCTTTGATGCAGTTTGCGTCGCGCTCAGCTTCGTGTTCACCACCCCAGGAAATCAGCTCCAGAACTTCTTTTTTCCAGACTTGATTGATCTGCTGCCTAGAGTCCAAATCTTCAATCGGGGCAAGCAGGTAAGCTTTAAGCATGTCCACAGGACTTAGAGGTTTGCCTCGGTCGTTCATAGTCTCAAAGATTGCTGCCGCGTACGCATCATTGTCGGTTGCGATCTCAATCAATCCTACTCTCGTCAGCAACCAATAGAGAAAGTGTGGCAACGCTGGCCCCAACTCATCCAGCAAGTCGTTTTCCTCAATGTCCCTGTATCGGGCATACATGGTTTGTAGCGATTCTTCTTTTCCATCAGGACTGAACGCTTGCCCACTAAAAAGCGCCTTGATGACCGGCAAGCGCTCAGGAATGTCCAGATTAAATTTTGGTTGGCCCAGATTGTCACTAAAAATCAACGGCGCAACCGTTTGCACAACAGGCAGGTTTCTTTTCGTTGCCGCACGGTAAAGACAGATTAATAACAGTGTTAATGAGGTGACTCGCTGCTGACCATCGATCAGGTAATTCTTTCCATTACGCTTGCTAACAATAATCGAACCAAGGAAATACTCGCCGTAAGCGCTTACTGCTGTTGTTTCGTCCTCCGGTCGATAGTGGCTATAAAATTTGGCACCAAGATCAGACAGCAGTTCATCTATGTTCTGCTTTTCCCACTTGTACTCCCGTTGGTACTCATCTATAGAAAATGACTGGCTTTGCAGCAACTGCTGCACACTTCGGTAATGGGGATTAATTGCACTCATACCAACCTCACCTTTCCGGTAAGCAATTCCTGCATCATGGCCTGTTTGATGCTGTTGGTTTTATCTAGTCGCGCTTCGAGGGCTGCCAGCTCGGCGTCCATCTCAGAAAGAACGGTAGCGATGGCACATTGTTCAATGTAGCTCGGAAACATGATTTTCAAGTTGCTAACGTCGCCGCTGTTTATTGCGGGATAATTAGAGCCAGTCAGTAAAGTATCGATCTGACGATTTACATCATCACCAAAAAAATGGCTAAAGACAAAGGCTGGACAAGTGACGCCTTCGCGGCAACGAATCACACAAAATCCTGTTGAACATACCCAGTGCCCTGCATCGCCTTTAAATAGTAAATGTGATTGCAGATTTGGCCTGACTGTTGAAACAAGCACATCGTTTGGCATCAGTTTTCTTCGAGCGCGCGATGGGGCATCGATAAAAACTTCTTCGGAGTGGCTTCTCAGTTGGCCGCGATCCACATCCTCTAGTGAGATGTAGTTGAAGCAGAAATCGGTGGCAGTATCAGAGCCAAGATTTTCTGGATCAGTGTCAACTACGTCACCCAAACGTTTAACCTCCCACTCCCCACCAAACCCCGGCAACCTAGTTTTTCCCGTCAGCAATTGCTGCATGGTCGCTTGCTTCAGGTCACGCTTTTTGGCGATCAATTGGTCGAGTGTAGCCAGCAGAGCGTCTACATCGCTTAGGGCTTGTGCGATGGCGCGTTGTTCGGGCATCGGCGGGAGCTGGACTTTAAATTTTTCCAAGACTGCCCAATCGGAGCGCGGCATATGGGTCCCGTATGAGACGCAAGCTGCGTCAATGAATGAACTCATTTGCACAAGTGAATTAAGGTAACTTGGGTGGATGCGCTCGCTGCGAGAAATCAGTGGCCAAATCTCAGTGGAGCAAATGCCATCAAAAGTGGCCAACCAATTCTTTCTCAGGTAGGCGCGAAGCCTGCCAAATAGCACGTCACCACTCTTGAAACTATATTTCGCTTTCGGACCCGATGCCTCGATGTATCCAAGCAGCCTTCCATTTTTCTGACCAATGTGTTCAAGCTCAACGCATGGCGTTCCATCCTCTGTATAGGTGCATAGAACTTTCTCATTCCGAATCATGGCAATGTCACCGAATTCAATGAGTTCCCAACCTTGCGGAATCACCCCCACCTCGGTCATCTTATACCCGGCCCTCACTTCCATACCGCCCCCATGTTCATGTGGTGAAAAGTGCGGTTTTGTGTGCATGACCTTAGCAACATGCACACAAAAACAAGGTTTCTTGTGCATGAGAAAGTCATATGCACCAAAAATCGAGGTTTTTTGTGCATAGCTTGGCCGATGCGCTCGGCCAGTTGGCAGTCGCGGCGGTATCTATTGTTCTTTTGCATCTTCTGCCTCTCGCAAGGTCAATTCCAGTTCGCGGCGCAGCGCTTCGCGATCAGGTAAATACAGCTGGTATTTCTGGACAAAAAGCTGGCTATCCATTTGGTAAGTGGCGTATTCCACCAGCAGTTCATCTTTTTGGCGGCTTAAAATAATTCCAATCGGCGGGTTATCACCCTCCACATTTTCCTCTGCTGCAAAATAACCTAAATACATATTCATCTGCCCAATGTCATGGTGCTTCACCTCATTGAGCTTTAAGTCAATAAGGACAAAGCAACGCAAAATGCGGTGGTAAAACACCAAATCGACACGGTAATGCGTGTTGTTGAGTGTGATGCGGTATTGCCGCCCAACAAAGGTAAAGCCCTTGCCCAGTTCTAGTAAGAATGGCTGTAGATGGTCGCACAACAAAGTTTCTAGTTGCGTTTCCGAGAGATGACTCGGCTCGGGGATTTTGAGAAATTCAAACACATACGGTTCTCGTAGCAAATCAGCCGGTTGCTCAACAATCTGGCCTTGCCTGGCCAATGCCAAAATGCCAGCCTTGTCTTTGCTGGCGGCTATTCGTAAAAAAAGCGATGTCGATTTCTGCCGCATCAGCTCCCGCACGCTCCAGCGTTCGGCGATCGTTTGTTGCTGATAAAACCCGCGTTCAAGTTCGTCATCAATTTTAAGGAGCTCAACGATATGCGACCAAGACAATAGGTGCGACAGCGTCGCACATATTTGCGGGTCAGGGTAAGCGAGGTAGAACTGCCGAATGCGTATCAGGTTGCTGCGACTAAACCCGCGCCCATGGCGCAAGGTTAAGTCACTGGCAAGCGCTTCGAGCAGTGCTTTTCCGTAGGCGGCGCGTTGCTGGCCCTGCTGCTCAAATTCCACAATATGTTGCCCGACTTGCCAGTAAGTATCGATTAAAACGGCATTAACGGCTTGCGCTGCGCGTAATTGCGCATGGTTAAAGGTACCGGAGATGCGTTCGAGCAACGCCGAGTATTCAACGCCGGATGCACTCACTTCCATACCGCCCCCATGTTCATGTGGTGAAAAGTGCGGTTTTGTGTGCATGACCTTAGCAACATGCACACAAAAACAAGGTTTCTTGTGCATGAGAGGCTTGTCATGTCGCTAAAACCGACTTTTTTGGTGTGTGTTAGCAGTACGCACACCAAAAACTGTATTTTTTGGTGTGCGTTCATAAAGGTTTCCCAGTCATTAAACGTTCACCCACACCATCAAGCAAGCGATAAAGCGCGGTATTGAAGTAATAATTGTCTTTGCCAAGTTTGTATTTACTCAAAATCTGTGACTTGACCAATGCGTCCAAATAACGCACAGCGGTGCTGCGGTGCACCAACAAATCCTCCATCACAAATTCAACCTTGGTGTAGGGGTGCTTGAACAGGTTGTTGATCAAATCCTGGCTGTAAATTTTAGGTAATTCGCGGCG
>JAUMCS010000122.1:0-9872 GCA_032122355.1 Burkholderiaceae bacterium | reverse complement strand
TGTCTGCATCAAGGTTTTAATTTCACCAATAAGCAGCGTGGTTTGCTGGGCGGTTTGCTCTACCCCTTTGAGCTCAGCCAATGCGGCATGGGCTTTAGGCAATTGCTTTAATATGGCTTTGCTTTCAATATCACCCAAAGCATGCGGCAGCAAGGGTAAGCCTGCAATGGTTTGCATTAATTCCATACCGCCCCCATCTTTTTCAAGTGCGCATCCACCCGCGCAGACAGTGTGGCAAGTTCTTGGGTCAGCGCTGGCAGCGGTGTGGCATAGCGCTCTGCCAACTGACGAATGCGACCGGTAAGGGTTTGAGAAACCTGATCCAGCTCACCTTGCACGGCATCGCCTAAAGTCGCCAGCCATTTATCATCCACGACAAGCTGCTTGATCTCTTCCTCGGTCAGCTTGGGGTACTGGGCATCCAGCTTGGCCTCAAGGTCATCCTGCGCTGCTTTCAGCTTGGCCTTGATATCGGTCTGCTCGTCGAGCAGGGCTGCGTAGTCGTGCAGTGCTTTGCGTTCATCGGCATAGTCAGGGTCTTTGCCAATCTCCTTCAGGCGGGCTTTGACAGCCTTGACAGTGATCTTCTGCTTGTCGCCTTCTCCTTCGATGACCTCGGCCAGCAGCCCTTCATCGCCGCTGTTTTCTTCCATCATCTCCTGAAGTTGCTGTTCAACTTCGGCCAGCTGTGCCTCAAGCGCTTCAATGGCGTCGCGCTCCGCGATGAAGTAACGGGCCATCAGAATGGGCGCTGGAATCAGATCAGACTTGAAGCGACGCTTGCCCTTCTTGTAGTCATGCGCTTCGGGCCAAGCCAGCTTGCCATCTTTGTTCTTCACTTGAAAAATTTCACGCGGCTGCGCACCCACCTGCCAGCCCACATCAGCAATCAGGTAACAATCATCTTGCATCGTTTCTGCCCAATAATCCATCAAGTGCTGATACACGTCATAAGCATTGATCAAGGGCGTGGGTTTGAATCGGGCCAACAAATCTTCAGACAAAGCATCCATCAAATGCTTGGGATGGCCATTCAGCGCAAAGCCCTTCAGTTGCGCCATGCTGGCTTGCTTCCAGTTTGCAAACACCTGTGTGGCCGCCTGATTAAATGCCGTGAACTCAGGGTGTGCAAAAATGCGGGCCTTCACCTCAGCAATGGGCAGCTTGAGTTGCGCATAACCGGCGCGTCCAGCTGAACCAAACAAGGTGCTGCGCACCCCCGGAATAACGCGCCAATAATCCGCCAACGCATCCAAATCACGCTCAGGAATTCCACCGTTCAAATGAGCATCAATATCTTGAATATCTTCGGGCTCAGTCGTGTCAATGTAGCGCGGCAAATTAAGGTTGTAGTCGTTTTTGGGGTCTGCAATCTCAGAAAACGGCACCATTCGTGAATAGCGCGGCAACTCAGCCACCTTGGTGTAAGCATCCACAATTTTATGAATATCTTGCTCACGCAGGCGGTTTTTAGCACCATCTTTGATAAAGCCTTTTGAAGCATCTATCATAAAAATGCCCTTGCGCGCCGCGGCATTTTCCTTGTCAAGCACCAAAATGCAAGCCGGTATGCCCGTGCCATAAAAGAGGTTGGCCGGTAGCCCGATAATGCCTTTCAAAATACCCGACCGCACCAATTTCTCACGTATCACAGCCTCGGCATTCCCCCGAAAGAGTACCCCATGAGGAAGAATACACGCCCCTTTGCCCGTGCTTTTCATGGAGCGGATGATGTGCAAAAGGTAAGCGTAATCGCCTTGCTTTTTCGGGGGCTCACCCCAAACAAAGCGCTCAAACTGATCGCTGGCCGGTATCAGGCCGGTGCTCCAAGTTTTATCTGAAAACGGCGGATTGGCCACCACATAATCGTAAGTGCGCAAGCTTTCGCCCGTTTTGAACTTAGGTGCGGCCAAGGTGTTACCCTGCAAGATGTTGGCAGCTGGAAAGTCATGCAAAATCATGTTCATGCGGGCCAAACCCGCAGTGGTCACGTCCATTTCCTGACCTTCCAACGTGATGTGTTTGCCAGCCTCGGCAGCCACCTTGAGCAACAATGAACCCGAACCGCAAGTGGGGTCATACGCGGTGGTTGAGGCCACCGCATTGGCGGGGGAAATACCCACAACCTTGGCCATGATGCGACTGACTTCTGAAGGGGTATAAAACTGGCCTTTGCTTTTGCCACTCTGCGATGCAAAGTGCCGCATCAAGTACTCGTAAGCATCGCCAAGAATGTCATCATTCTCGGCACGGTTCTTTGAAAAATCCAGTTCCGGCTTTTGAAAAATACCAATCAGGTTGCTCAGGCGCTCGACCATCGCCTGACCTTCGCCGAGTTTATTAGGATCGTTGAAGTCAGGGAAGTCGCTGCGGGCTAGGCGTGAGTTGGCATCGATCAGCGGCTGAATCACCTGTGTGTTGATCTTGTCGCCAATATCGCTCTTGCCCTTGAGCGCAACCATGTCCTGAAAGCTGGCTCCGCTGGGAATGGTAACGGGTGGGGCGAAATCATCCGAATCTGCATACTTGTCTGAAATGTACTTGATGAACAGCATGAACAGCACATAATCTTTGTACTGGCTGGCATCCATGCCGCCGCGCAATTCATCGCAAGATGCCCACAGAGATGAATAAAGATCTGATTTTTTGATTGCCATAGGATTCTTTACTTAATTAACAACCGTTTGTTCATACACCCTCCTCATCCATAGGCATTTCACCCAGCAAAGCCTCTGCCGCCGATTCGGGCAGTGCTTCTACATCCCGCAATTTGCGCGTGAGGGCTCTTTGCCGTACTTCGGCAATGTCAATCGTATTGCTCGCTTCTTGCAGCTTTTTACGGGTCTTTTCCAGTACCGTACCAAACTTGGCAAATTCCGTTTTCACGGCACCCAACACTTCCCAAACCTCCGCGCTGCGGCGCTCAAGGGCGAGTGTTCTAAAGCCCATTTGCAGGCTATTGAGCATGGCCAGCAGCGTGGTGGGGCCCGCCAGAACAATACGATGCTCGCTTTGTAAACTCTGCATCAAGCCGGGCCGGCGCAGTACCTCGGCATACAGCCCCTCAAAGGGCAAGAATAAAATCGCAAAATCGGTGGTGTGCGGTGCAGCAATATACTTATCACGAATGCTGCGGGCCTCTTGTTTGATGCGCTGCTCTAGGGCCTTCGCGGCCGTTTCTACGCCGGCGGCATCCGCTCGTTCTTGGGCATCGAGTAAACGCTCGTAGTCTTCACGCGGAAATTTGGCGTCGATGGGCAGCCACAAGCAGCCCGCACCGTGGTCGCCATTGCCCGGCAAACGAATGGCATATTCCACACGCGCGCCGCTATTGGGCACCACTTCCACATTCGAGCCATATTGTTCTGTTGCCAACACTTGCTCGAGCAAAGCACCCAATTGCACTTCGCCCACAATGCCCCGTGTTTTCACATTATTCAGCACACGATTGAGTGACCCCACATCGCGCGCTAGGGATTGCATATCACCCAAACCACGGTGCACGGTATCCAGCCGCTCAGCCACTTGGCGGAAGCTCTCGCCCAACCGCTGCTCTAGGGTGGATTGCAGTTTTTCATCCACGGTAGCGCGCATTTGTTCGAGTTTTTTCTCGTTACCTTCTTGCATAGCGCTGAGTTTGGCCTCCACTTCAGTACGAATTTCTGTCAGGCGCATATCGTTCGCACTTGATAACGCCCGCATTTGCTGTTGCAAGCTATCGGCCAAACCTTGCAAGGCCACGGTTTGGCCTTGTGAGTGTTGTTGCAATGATTGGGTGATGCCTTGTTGAGTTGATTGCAGTTTTTCATCAAGAGTAGCGCGCATTTGTTCGAGTTTTTTCTCGTTACCTTCTTGCATAGCGCTGAGTTTGGCCTCCACTCCGGTGTGAATTTCTGTCAGGCGCATATCGTTCGCACTTGATAACGCCCGCATTTGCTGTTGCAGGCTATCGGCCAAACCTTGCAAGGCCACGGTTTGGCCTTGAGAATTTTGTTGCAATGATTGCGTGATGCCTTGTTGCAAGTTCAATAGCTGTGCGCGAAAGGCTTCCAGTTGTTCATTTTGCAAACGTGCTCCTTCTGTCATTTGAGCAAATACAGCTTGCTGCAATTGCGCCAATTCAGCGCGGCGGTCCTGTGCTGCTCGCTGTAATTCATCCCGCAGCATCGGTGCCACGGCCTGCATAACCGCATCAGTGATCACTTGGCCTGTTTGCGCCAGAGCACTCATGCGCTTAGATAGCCAAATACCGAGAATCATTAGCAATAATGGCGTTACCAACAAGGTAAGCCATACGAGTAGGGGATGGATATTCATGTGTGCAATAGTGGTAGTGGGCGTATGAAGGCCATGCGCCTGCAGATGCATTATAAAACTCAGCTCACTTGCGGCAGCAAACATAAGCTATGGGGAAAAGCTGATATGTGGGCTTGGGTGGCATTCAGAAATGCGCAGGAGACTGCGATGACACATTTACGATTCTCAATACGAACTTTTTAAATACTTCTATTGCATTTTTTCACCCATTTCTTAAAAACACCGCTATACTTCACTTGTATACAAGATTGGATTCAAATCAAAATGCCAAGCAACATTTCTTCATCATCACAGCCAGCTGAGCATGCATGGATACGCCGCTTTGAAACCGAATTAGGTTCTGCAACCGGCCCTCTCAGCGGTTTACGTTTTGCCGTCAAAGACAACATTGATGTCGCCCACTTCCCCACCACAGCCGGTTGTGCGGAGTTTGCTTATACCCCCGACAGTAGCGCCCATGTGGTGCAAAAATTACTCAATGCTGGCGCCAAACTGGTAGGCAAAACCAACCTTGACCAGTTCGCTTGTGGCCTTAATGGCACGCGATCACCCTTTGGCTCGGTTCCCAACGCCTTCAGTAACGAATATGTGAGTGGCGGCTCCAGTTCCGGCTCGGCCTATGTGGTTGCCACCGGTGAAGTAGATTTCGCGCTGGGTACCGACACCGCCGGCTCTGGGCGCGTACCCGCTGGTCTCAATAACATAGTCGGGCTCAAACCCAGTCGTGGCCTTATCAGCTGCACAGGGGTAGTACCTGCAGCGCAGAGCGTCGATACGGTTTCTATTTTTGCAAGCAACGTACCTTTGGCCTGGCGCGTATTGCAGGCCTGCATGGGCTACGACCCCCAGGACCCCTACTCACGCACCATCCACCTGCGCCGCTCACCGTTTAGTGCACAACTGCGCGTAGGCATACCAGACGATTTGAATTTCTTTGGTGACACTGCGGCCGAAGCGGAATTTGAAAAAGCCTTGAGTCAGCTCAAAGCCATGGGCGCACAATTGATTTCCATTCCCTATGCACCTTTCAAACAAGCCGCTGAATTGCTCTATGGCAGCGCATTGGTAGCCGAACGTCACGCCGCCATCAAAAGCTTTTTTGATCAACACGAATCTCAGGTGATAGAACCGGTTCGGCACATCATCGCCCAATCACGTGAATTTAGCGCCACCGATGTATTTGAGGCTCAGCACCAGTTGCAAGCCCTTACACAAGCAGCACTGCCGATGTGGTTACAAATGGATGTACTCGTAGTGCCCACCGCACCCACACATTACACCCAACAAGCCATGCAAAATGACCCCATTACGCTGAACCGACATTTAGGCTACTACACCAATTTTGTCAATTTATTAGACTATGCCGCACTCTCAGTACCCTCATCCATTCGACCCGACGGTTTGCCATTTGGTATTACATTGATTGCACCTTCTGGCAGCGATTGGGCACTGGCTGAAATCGGTACCCGCTACCACGCCCGTACAGGGTTGAATAAGGGCAATACTGCCATGCCACTTCAAGCGCATGAGCTCACACCTCCGCCTACACCCCTAAGCGAATCTACCGTGAAGGTGGGAGTAGTGGGCGCCCACTTAAGCGGAATGCCTCTGAACGGGCAGTTAGTAGAAAGGGGGGCACGCCTACTCGAAACCACACAAACAGCACCACTCTATCGGTTTTACGCCCTAGATACACATCCCCCCAAGCCTGGTTTAATTCGGGCCACAGATGGAAAAGGCTCGAGCATAGCCCTTGAAATTTGGGAAATGCCCTTAGAGCACTACGGATCATTTGTTGCACTCATTCCAGCACCACTGGGAATTGGTCGTCTGCAACTAATTGACGGCCAAGAAGTACAAGGTTTTTTGTGCGAATCCTACGCCTTGCTTCAAGCCCATGAAATCACCGCCTACGGTGGTTGGCGCGCCTATCAGCAAACCCAAACCACTGATTAAACACACTTCGTTATTCCAGTTTCCATCCACCACCACCCAAGGAGATATCCATGAAACACTCTGCTCAACGTCGCACCCTGATCAAAGGGGCTGGCATCGCCATGGCTAGCGTAGGTGCACCCGCTTTACTGCTGGCACAATCTAACCCTAAAATCCGCGTTGGTTTCTGGCCTGTGGCATCGGCCATTCCCTTTTTTACGGCCATTGAAAAAGGCTACTTCAAAGAAGCCGGTTTAGATGTTGAACCCCTCAAACTGGCCAGTCCTCAGCAAATCGCTGAAGCCATGATCTCTGGCCGTGCAGAAGGCAGCGCCAACGGTACCGGCTCAGCGGCACTGGGCATTGCTGAAATTGCACAACCAGGCTTGCTAAAAATATTCTGCACCAACCCCACCAATCAAAAATTCGTCCTGGATGAATTTATAGTTGCCAAAGACAGCCCCATCAAAGCCATCAGCGAACTCAGCGGCAAGAAAATTGCCAGCGGCCCTGGTGTGCAAAACGTGGTACTGGCTAAAACCGTACTAGAGCGTGCGGGTGCCACTAACTTTAGCGTTGTTGAATTACCCATCGGTCAGCACATCGCCGCCATTGTAGCAGGTCAAGTTGATGCCTGCTATACGCTCGAACCCACCGGCACCGTAGGTCGCCTCAATGGTAGTACACGCAACTTAGAAGTGGGGGTGATTGCCAAATACGTCCTGGGTGATCCCATGGCTCCTTGGCATGGTGGCTCAGCCAGCCTCACCACTGAATTCATTACCAAATACCCTGAAGTCACCAAACGCTACATTGCTGCCTATAAACGCGGTGTGGATTTAGTGAAAAGCAACCCGGCGCAGGCACGGCCATTTCTCAAAGGCTATACCGCCATTGAGGGTTCACTCACCGACGAAGTCCCCATGGCCGACTACATGATGTCCAAGGACTTCAAACCTTCGGACATTGCCCACTTCCAGCGCTTTTTTGACCTCTTCACTGATCGTGGTGTATTCAGCCGCAAGGTCGATGTGGCAGGCATGCTGTACAAAGGATAAAAAATATGTCGAATACAGAATTCAACAGCCGCTCAAAAGTGCCCATTAAATGGGATTGGGGGCGCGCGCTCCCGCTAGTAGGCCCACTGGTTTTGCTTCTGGTATGGGATTTGGTCGTACGTGGGGGTTGGATCAAACCCATCTTGTTACCACCACCCTTAGAAACCTTATCAACATTGTTTCAAGGCATGACCAGCCCACTGCTACTACCCCACTTCTTAGTCACACTTGAGCGTACGCTGGTGGCCTTTGCCATCGCTACGATCATTGGAATGCCACTGGGTATCGCCCTAGGCAGCAACGAGAGGGCTTACCGTAGCGTTGAATTCTTGATCGATTTTTTTCGCTCAACCCCAGCATCCGCATTGATTCCATTGTTCTTGTTAATATTTGGCATTTCCAATATCAACAAGGTAGCCATCGCGGCATTTGGCGCATTTTTATTGGTGATATTCAACAGTGCTTATGGTGTGATCAATGCGCGCAAGCAACGGGTGGCTGCGGCCAAAGTCATGGGCGCATCACGCTGGCAAATTTTCAAAGATGTGCTGTTCTGGGAAAGCCTTCAGCCGTCCTTTGTGGGTTTGCGTTCTGCGGTTTCCATGGCATTGGTGATTGTGGTCGTTGCCGAGATGTTCATCGGCTCCGAGAATGGATTAGGTCATAAGATCATTGATGCGCAACAGGTCATGAATGTACGTGTCATGTATGCAGCCATCATGGCCGCGGGCATTCTGGGATATGCCCTGAATGTCGCCTTTTTAGCGCTTGAACGGCGTATTGTTCACTGGAGTGGAAGATGAGTGAAGTTATTAATGGCCCTGTTTTTACCGATGTACCCCACCCCCGATTCCAACCTGGGCCTAAGGGCACGCACATCACCATTCGCGGGCTTTGCAAATATTTTGCAGGCTGGCCTTTGTATGAAAATTTTAATCTCGATATTCCCAAGGGAAAAATCGTTTCGATATTTGGCCCCAATGGCTGTGGCAAATCTACCCTGATCAACATGATTGCCGGTTTGATCCCCATCGACTCTGGTGAAATTTTGTTCGACGGAAAATCATTGAAAGACACTAAAATTGGCTATGTTTTTCAGAACTACCGTGAGGCGCTTTTTCCCTGGATGCGCACCATTGATAACATTGCCTACCCATTGCGTTTAGAGGGAAAATCCAAAGCACAGGTCGATCGGCGCATGGAAGAACTGGTAGCCTCCTTTGATGTCAAATTTGATTTAAATCGCTATCCGTATGAGTTATCGGGTGGGCAGCAACAAACGGCCTCTATCATGCGGGCGTTGGCACCCAATCCTGAGGTATTATTTTTGGATGAACCCTTTTCTGCGCTGGATTTCGAAATGACCTTATTTATCCGTGAGAAATTGCAAGAAGTTTTCTTGCAAACCGGCACGACGATGATGTTGGTTTCGCATGATCTGGAAGAAGCGGTATATTTAGCTGATCAAATACTTTTGCTCACCAAACGGCCTACTTCGATTGCTGAGATTCTGCACTATGATGATCCGCGCCCACGTACTGTGGCGACTTTATCAGAGCACAGTTTTGTCGAAACCAAAAAACGCAGTTTGGAAATTTTCCAGCGCGAAGTCAGACGCTAACCCCGTATGCAATTTTTGAATAGCACCATGCCAAAATCCGCCTTACGTATTTCATTGGCAGATGAAGCCTATGAACGCCTAAAGCAAGATTTAGCGGATTTCTTCTGGGCACCCGGAGACCGATTCACGGAACAAGAAGTATGTGATCGTCTCCAGATTTCCCGTACTCCTGCACGCCAGGCTCTACTTCGGCTTCAACAAGAAGGGCATGTTGAAGTTCTATTTCGCAACGGCTGGCGCGTATTGCCATTTGATTTTCAACGCTTTGATCAACTCTACGATTTACGTTTACTATTAGAATCTGAATCGGTAGAGCGCTTATGCGAAGGGCGTCTTATTAGAGACCCTGCCAAGGCTCAATACATTCTGACGCACCTCGCACAACGTTGGCTCGTTCCCGTTGAGCAACGCAGCGTGGATGCCCATGAAGTGTGCATTTGGGATGAGGACTTCCATTCATCCTTGATTGAAGCCACTGGAAATGCTGAAATGCATCAAGTACACAAAGATATCACGGATCGCATTCGTGTCATACGCCGACTTGATTTCACTCAGCACCCTCGGATTGAGGCCACCTACGAAGAGCATGGCAGAATTTTGCAAGCCATCCGATCTGGGCGCACCGATCAAACCCGGATGCTGCTCAAAGCACATATTGAAACGAGTCAGTTGGAAGTACGAAAAATTACCCTACACCAAATACATCAATTAAAAAATCGAACGCCCAGCGGTGTTTGATAACCTCGCAATAGGCAATATGTACTGGCGTGATACAGTCAGCACAGTATACGCATCAATAACCAATGGCGTATCAGTGTAGCCGCAATATAGAAATGTCCGCTTTTAAGTAGGTATGCGCCAGATAAGAATGTCCTCTTGGAAAGACGGGGGGCATTGCATGGATCTGGTTCAAATGAGCAAAAGGGAATTAGAGCGCTACA
>JAUMCS010000121.1:0-19050 GCA_032122355.1 Burkholderiaceae bacterium | reverse complement strand
ACAGCAGACCTGCCACCAAACGAGGCCGCAAAGCAGGCCGGCCGCGATTTGACGGAAAAAAGGAGCTGAAGCGATCTTCAATGACACTCCACGGAATCAATTTCGCCAGACCAATCAGAGGATGGCTCATTTTGAGCTGCTCATCTAAGCGAGGGCGGAACATATCAGGAATTTCTGGCGGCAGCGGCTTCGGACCCATTACAAACCTCGTCAAAATTTGCAAGAAAAAGTATTACTGGATTAACTTATCTTGCAAATTATAACACACATTATTGTAATTTATTCGTTATTATTCAATGGTTTATGATTTATTCAGGGTGAACTACGAAGGATGAAAAAAAACATGACACAAGTTTTGCATACTATGGCTCGTACCACTCATCATGATCGTGCTGAGATTCAACAATCTAATCTTTCACAGCGCAAGTTAGCCTGTCAGTTTGGTGTAACCCGCAGCACCATCATCAAGTGGCAAAATCGTGATACTGTCGAGGACAGATCGCATTGCCACCATACACTGCACACCACATTGTCGTCCGACCAAGAAGATGTAGTCATTGCGTTGCGCACCACACTGTTTTTGCCCTTGGATGATTTGCTCACCATCACTCGTGAGTTTATTAATTCAAAAGTTTCACGCTCGGGTTTATTACGATGCCTAAAGCGTCATAAGGTCTCCAATCTCCGAGCCTTACAAAATGCGCTCACGGATGAAAACTCAAGCTCTTTATCCCCTGAATCCGTGACCTCAAATCCCCCTGCCTGCCTTTCTACCCGGATCTCCCTACCCCGATCCAATATTTTCGTGAATCGACCCAAACAAACCCGCTTTGCTTCAGAAAGGATCTTGAGGATACACTCATGAATTACACACGCATCTACAATAAACACGTTCCTCAACGCGCTCTAAATCATCTAAGCCCACTGCAAAGCTTGCAAAAATGGCAGGCTAAAAAGCCTAAATTGTTCAAAATATCGGTGCCTAATCATGCGGGTCTTGAAATGTATTCTTATAAACTGTGAGATCATATGCCCAACCAATTCTTGGAAAAACTCTCAGAAACTATCCTAGGCTCTATCAATACTGAACGTGATGTGGTTATCGACAAGCAAGAGCGAGGTAAGCCACTATTCAACAACTGGGTTTCATTTCCTTGGAATGTATCAGAGGCGGTGACTCGACTTAAAAAAAGTGAGTTTGGGCGTGGAATGATGACAGAAATATTGTTTCTGGGATATAAGCTCCTGAAGGTTAATATGATGGCCGAGATACCTGGTCGTGCTACGTTACCAGGATTTAGTAAAACCCCTGAGCGGCAATGGAGCCCTGATCCCATAAACGAAAAAGGATGGCAAAGTGGAAAGCATTCCTTACGTCTTGAATTTATCGATTCCCCCCGTACTACTTTAGTGATTGGTAATCCATCAAATCGAACTATTCGTGTCGGTAACCAAAGACAAGTACAGTGTGGGGGTTATGCGTCTTATGTGAATTTAACCCAAGATTTTCGGGGGCTGGAAGAATCCCAAGAATTGCATTTGGGGCATCGACTGAAGCATTTTAGAGGTTTAAAACCTCTGGTTTTAAAAAAAGCCAGAGATAAATGGGGCAGTAATTCCCAGGATCTAGAAGATCAAGTTCTCAAACAGCCGCTAACACAAAAACCTAAAAAGGGCTTTCTAAAAGGTTTTTTTAATACCACGGATGACCTTGTTGGCGGTCGATCACTGGCTTATTCTTTGGAGTTAGATAAAGGAAAAAAACATCCCGAACAAGATGATCGAGATGAAATTCGGGATGATAAAATGCACCGAGGACAAGAATGGAATCGTTACGAGACTGTTTGGCGTCTGGAAGCAGTTGGGATGGATATGAATTCTGTTTTGACTGATGACGGTAATTTTGTTGATATGCTCCAGTCCCCACCTAAATATTCCCAAGGTACTATGAAAAACGCCTTGAATCGCACTCCTAGTTTAAGCCCTGATTCACCACAGGCATTATTAGAAGTTAGGGCTAAGGAGTTTAGTAATATAGGAAAAGAATCGACGAGTGCTAATACCGCATCGGTCATTTGTGCAGCACCGACCTTTGTATTATGTGGAATGAAAAATCCTAACGACTATATAGGCAAAGACAGTAAAAATCTTGCGGGGGATCAGTTGAGTTATCATTCAGAGGCTAGTGCATATGAGTGGTTGAAGGGTGGGGAAGAGGAAGCTGAAGCTGATAACTTCTTCGCTATACGAAATAAAAAAGATTTATCAAAAAATTGGTCTGATATACAACCTGTGCTTGATCCAATTTTGCCTATAGCTGATTATGGTATCTTTGGTTGTGAAAAAATTAATTACAATAATATGACATATTCTGGCATGGAGTTATTTGGTCGGGAGGCTTTGATCTTAGGTTCAGGCGCTAAAATGGCGAATAAAGAAGAGTGGAAGTCTAGTTTATTTTTGGGTGAAAATCATCTTAAATTAAGTAATAAGGTAGTTGGTGATGACGGTGAAACTAAGAAAGATTCTAGAATTTTGATGGATAATTATAAAATATCTATCCGAGCAGTCGATACTAAATCACGTAATGAGGGTGTTTTAGATATCATGTCTGAGCTTATAGATCTTACTGTAACTGGTCCTAAAGGAATTACGGGATTAACAATAAAAGAAGGTGAGTTGACTATTTGGGTCAATGGAGAAAGGGTTCATGTATTTAATAAAGATGGTTCAAGAGATACACGTACTGATACTATTTTTAGGGTGTAAATAGTCAATTTTTTGTTTGAGAATCCATTTTTTACTCATCTGCTATATCACGCGCCAGTAATTGTGCAACAGCCTGTTGTGCCTGAATATGGCCAGCGAGTAAATCAACAACTGCTTGAGTAATTGGCATTTGTACGCCTAGTTCTACAGCGCGTTGGGCGATAGTTGGGGCGCTGTATACACCCTCTGCCACATGGCCTAAATGGGCCAAAACATTGGCTAATGTTTGGCCTGTCGCCAAACCTAAACCTACCTTTCGATTGCGCGATAAATCTCCGGTTGTTGTTAATACCAAATCACCTAGGCCCGATAAGCCCATGAAAGTTTGCTCGCGCGCTCCCATAGCCATGCCAAAACGGGAGATTTCAGCCAAACCACGCGTAATTAGCGCTGCGCGCGCATTCAAGCCAAGGCCCAGGCCATCACAAACACCGGTAGCAATAGCCAATACATTTTTAAGAGCTCCACCAACCTCTACACCAATGGGGTCAGAACTGGTGTAGATGCGTAAATACTCGCTGTGTAAAGCGGTAGCAATGTGTCGTGAAAGTGCGGTATCGGCACTGGCTGCAACTAAAGCCGTGGGTTTATGCGTCGCAACCTCATGCGCAAAACTGGGGCCAGATAATGTTCCCCATACGATATCAGGGCGTACTTGTTTGGCAATTTCATGACTCAGTAAGCCAGTATCTGCTTCAAGACCCTTGCATAAACCTATCACCCTTGAATCTTGCGGCAATTTTTGCAGCAATTCTCTGAGCCCCGCCATGGGGGTTGCAACAATGAATAAGCCTTGATGACTTTGTGAAGAGTAGGTATGTGAAATAGCCCCATCCAAGTTGCCGGTGATATGCAATTCAGAAGGCAATGCCACCTGAGGAAGGTAGCGCTTATTGATAAGCTGGGTTTGCATGGATTGGGCCTGCACGGGATTGCGTGCCCAAAGCATAACCTTATGCCTGCGACACGCTTGAATGGCCAGGGCAGTTCCCCAAGCACCCGCGCCTAAGACGGTGATATTCATAGCATTACTTATACCGTTTAAGCCAGTTGGCTCAGTTCGGGGAAGAGGGTTGTTCTGAGATTAGTGAGGTCTGTCAGCCGAAGCGCTGGCAGGGTGCTGCGCTTCATACATGGCTTGGAAATTGACTTCTGATAGGAATACCGGTGGGAAACTGGCTCGGGTACAGATATCGGAAACGTTAGCACGCAAGTAGGGGAATAAAATAGTGGGGCATGCAATACCTACTATTTTTTGCACTTGTTCGTCGTCAATGTTGCGAATTTCAAAAATTCCAGCTTGTTTGGCTTCGATCAAAAATAAAGTGCGATCGGCAATTTTGGCCGTCACAGTGGTGGTCAGGCAAACTTCAAATATGCCTTCAGCCACAGGGTCTGCAGTGATATCGAGTGATACATCTACCCCTGGTGGCGTGTTTTCGGTAAGGATTTGAGGTGAATTGGGTTGTTCAAGCGATAGATCTTTGAGATAAACACGTTGAATGTTGAAAATAGGTTCATTGGTGGTGTTTTGGTCTGGCATGGTTTCTTTCTTAAAGTGGTGTTTGAATGAAAAAGGAAGTATTGTGCCTGGTAGGCCTGTCTAGACTAGGTAGCGCCGTTGAGCAAGGACAAAAGCCCGCCTGTGCGATCGAGTTGCATTAAATCATCACAACCTCCGATATGAGTATCGCCGATAAAAATCTGCGGTACCGTTCTTCTTCCGGTTATTTTCATCATGGTTGCGCGTTGTTCAGGGAAAAGGTCAACGCGAATTTCCTCAATGTTTTGCACTCCCTTGCTTTGAAGCAGGGCTTTGGCACGAACACAATAAGGGCAAACGGCTGTGGTATACATTTTTACCGAAGGCATAAATTATTCCTGATGAGCAATAAGAACCCAGCGTTACGCTACTCCGGAAGTTGTAGCGGATTCTAGGGGTAATTGTGCATCACGCCATGCGGTTAATCCGCCGGTGACTGTGTAAACATGGGTATACCCAGCCTGACGGACTTTGGCAACCAATTTGGCTGAGCGTGAGCCGCGCTCACAAATCAGTATGATGGGCCAGGCCTTATTGCCGGGTAGGCCCGAAGGAGCTGCTTCGGTTTTGAATTGCGAGCAAGGAATATTTTTAGATCCAACGGCATGCGATTTGGCATATTCATCAGCTTCGTTCACATCAATAAGCACACCTTTTTCCCGATTGATAAGTCGAACTGCTTCTGCCGTACCAATCGCACTTGCGCCTGCTGTGGCGCCTGCCCATAGGGGACGACTGAGTAATAAGCCGGCAATTGTGGCCATGAGCAATAGAGCCCAGTTGAAGTCTTGAAGTAGAAAATTAATCATGGTGTGAGTGATTCGAATAAAACGAATCTGATTATAGGGTTGACTCGTGGCATAATTACAAATGTTGCACATCGCAATTGAGGTCTAGGTCGAATATCCCCATCCGGGAATCGATTTCTATGATCGCGCAGGCCCCAAATACGGTTCACAAAATCGAGCTATCACGGCGCATGAGGGGCACCGAAGGTCTTTCGTTAGAGAAATTCACAGAGGTTCAAACCATGAAAATGTCTGTCGCGGATGTTAAGTCACCCCTGAGTTCGATCCCGTCTGAGAGTACGGTAGAGCAGGGTTCTTCAGTATCCACATCCCATCATCCTGTTGAAGAGCTAAACGGCTCTGATATTTTAATTCGCTGCTTACAAGCTGAGAATGTCAAGTACCTCTGGGGTTACCCTGGTGGTGCCGTGCTTTACATTTACGATGCGCTTTACAAGCAGCAAAGCATTGAACACATTTTGGTTCGTCACGAACAGGCGGCGGTACATGCGGCCGATGGCTATGCCCGCGCAACAGGCGATGTGGGCGTGGCCTTGGTGACGAGCGGTCCGGGTGTCACCAATGCCATCACCGGCATTGCCACGGCCTATATGGATTCCATTCCCATGGTTATCATCACGGGGCAGGTTCCTACGCCGGCCATAGGCTTAGATGCTTTCCAAGAGTGTGATACTGTGGGTATTACCAGGCCTATAGTGAAGCACAATTTTTTGGTTAAAGATGTGCGTGATTTGGCGGTTGCCATTAAAAAAGCTTTCCACATCGCGCGAACGGGACGCCCTGGCCCCGTGGTGGTGGATGTGCCTAAGGATGTTTCGTTACATCGCACATCTTTTCAGTATCCTGAATCCATTGAGTTGCGTTCCTATGCGCCCGCTCGTAAGGGCCACGGAGGCCAAATTCGCAAAGCAGCCCAATTACTGCTTTCTGCGCAACGGCCTTACCTCTATGTGGGTGGCGGTGTCGTGCTGGGTAACGCCTCGGCTGAGTTGCGTGAGTTGAATCAGCTTTTAGGCTTTCCTGTTACCAATACTCTGATGGGTTTGGGTGCCACGCCTGCATCGGATCCTCACTTTTTAGGTATGCTCGGCATGCATGGCACTTATGAGGCCAACATGACCATGCAGCATTGCGATGTGTTGCTGGCGGTGGGGGCTCGGTTTGATGATCGTGTCATCGGCAATCCCAAGCATTTTGCCCAGGTTGAGCGCAAAATTATTCACATTGATATTGATCCCTCATCTATTTCCAAACGGGTAAAGGTTGATGTGCCCATTGTGGGTGATGTGAAAGACGTTTTGCAAGAACTCATTGCCTACGTGAAAGAAACTTCGCAAAGGCCATTGGCATCGGATTTGAATGCATGGTGGGGGCAAATCAATACTTGGCGCAAGCGTGAGTGCTTGGTGTACAAAAACAGCGATGAGGTGATCAAACCCCAATTTGTGATTGAAACCCTAGGGCGTTTAACCAAAGATATTGATACTTACGTGACATCCGATGTGGGGCAGCACCAAATGTGGGCGGCGCAGTTTTTCCCCTTTCAAGAGCCTCGGCGCTGGATCAATTCGGGCGGCTTAGGCACCATGGGTGTGGGCTTGCCTTATGCCATGGGTATCAAAATGGCTAAACCCGACTCAGAAGTATTTTGTATTACTGGTGAGGGCTCAATACAAATGTGCATTCAAGAGCTTTCAACCTGCCAGCAACATAATACGCCTGTCAAAATCATCAGCCTGAACAATCGTTATTTAGGTATGGTGCGGCAGTGGCAACAGTTGGATTATGGTGGCCGCTATTCGCATAGCTACATGGATGCCTTACCCGATTTTGTTAAGCTTGCAGAAGCCTATGGGCATGTGGGTATCAAAATTGAAAAGCCCTCTGAGGTTGAGCCGGCATTGAAGCAAATGCTGGCCTTGAAAGACCGCACTGTATTTTTAGACGTGCGCACTGACCCTACGGAAAACGTGTGGCCTATGGTGCAAGCGGGTAAGGGTATTTCAGAAATGTTGTTGGGGTCTGAAGACTTATGAAACACATTATTGCTTTATTGCTGGAAAACGAACCTGGGGCGCTTTCAAGGGTTGTCGGTTTGTTTTCTGCACGCGGCTACAATATCGAAAGCCTGACGGTTGCGCCAACAGAAGATGCTTCACTTTCGCGCATGACCATTGTCACTCATGGTAGCGATGATGTGATTGAACAAATCACCAAGCATTTGAATCGATTGATTGAGGTGGTTAAGGTGGTGGATTTAAGTGAAGCCCCTTACACAGAACGCGAGTTGATGTTGATTAAAGTGCGCGCTGTGGGTAAAGAGCGTGAAGAAATGAAACGTATGGCGGATATTTTTCGGGGGCGTATCATTGATGTTACCGAAAAAAGCTACACGATTGAGTTAACGGGCGATTCGTCTAAACTTGATGCTTTTATTGAGGCCATTGATCGTTCGATCATTCTTGAAACGGTACGCACAGGTGCTTGTGGCATTGGTCGCTCAGAGCGCATTTTGCGCTTGTGATTTTTTTGAACTTTATTTGTTGAAACGGAGAAACTCTGATGAATGTTTTTTATGACAAAGATGCTGACCTTGGCATGATCAAAGAAAAAAATGTCACGATCATTGGTTATGGTTCACAAGGCCATGCCCATGCTTTGAATCTGAACGATTCAGGTGTGAAAGTTACTGTGGGTTTGCGTCGTGGCGGTGCCTCATGGGGTAAAGCAGAGGCTGCAGGTCTCAAGGTGGCGGAAATTGCGGATGCAGTAAAAAATGCAGACGTCGTGATGATTTTATTGCCCGATGAGCAAATTGCTTCTGTTTACGACAACGATATTGCGCCCCACATGAAAGCGGGTGCTTCTTTGGCATTTGCTCATGGCTTTAACGTGCATTACGGCCAAGTGGTGCCCCGTGCAGATATTGATGTTTGGATGGTGGCTCCCAAAGCACCTGGTCATACCGTGCGTAACACCTATCGCCAAGGCGGTGGTGTTCCTCATTTGATTGCGGTTCATCAAGATAAATCAGGCCGCGGTCGTGCATTGGCATTGTCGTATGCGGCAGCTAATGGCGGCGGCAAAGCCGGTATTATCGAAACCTCTTTCCGTGAAGAAACCGAGACCGATTTATTCGGTGAACAGGCTGTTCTGTGCGGGGGTACCGTAGAACTGATCAAGGCTGGTTTTGAAACCTTGGTCGAAGCTGGCTACGCTCCTGAAATGGCCTATTTTGAGTGCTTGCACGAACTCAAATTGATTGTTGACCTCATTTACGAGGGCGGTATTGGTAACATGAATTACTCTATCAGCAACAACGCAGAGTATGGTGAGTATGTTACAGGCCCCAGAGTGGTGACTGAGGAAACTAAAAACGCAATGCGCCAGTGCTTGAAAGACATTCAAACAGGTGAATATGCCAAGAGCTTCATTCTTGAGAACAAGGCCAATGCACCTACGTTGATCAGCCGTCGCCGTTTGACTGCTGAGCACCCGATTGAAGTGGTGGGTGAGAAATTGCGTGGCATGATGCCTTGGATCAAAGCCAACAAGTTGGTGGATAAAACCCGCAACTAACATGACTATGCCACAGGGTTCGATGGAGTCTCATGTGAAGCAAGAGGGGGATGCATCACGCAAACCCCCTAAAGGTATCTACGTTTTACCTAACTTGTTTACTTTGGCATCGTTATTTGGGGGGTTTTATGCCATTGTGATGGCCATGAATAACCATTTCGAGTTGGCTGCCTTAGGCATATTTTGTGCCATGGTACTCGATAGCCTTGACGGAAGAGTCGCTCGAATGACCAATACCCAAAGTGCATTCGGTGAGCAAATGGATAGCCTTTCCGACATGGTGAGTTTTGGTGCTGCACCCGCACTCATCATGTATGAATGGGCATTACGTGGTATGGGTAAATTAGGCTGGTTAGCCGCATTTGTCTATTGTGCCAGTGCAGCACTGCGTTTGGCTCGTTTTAACACCAACATCGGAGTGGTGGATCGTCGCTATTTTCAAGGGCTACCCAGCCCAGCTGCCGCTGCATTGGTGATAGGCTTTATTTGGGTATTAGATGATTCTGGCTTTAAAAACATTGCTCTCTCATCAGATGCCTGGGTACGATGGAGTGCGTTTGGTTTGACCTTATACGCAGGTCTTACTATGGTGACGAATGCTCCTTTTTACAGCTTTAAGGACATTAGCTTGAAGCGCTCCGTTCCATTTATCGTTTTAGTAATTCTTGCATTGTGTATTGCCATTATTAACCTGCATCCACCTTCTGTACTGTTTGGTACATTTCTGTTGTATGGTTGCTCCGGCTACGCTTTGTATGCATGGCGCAAATGGAAAGGTAAGCCTGCCAGTGTGATTGCAACATCCACGGATGACCCTGAAGAGGTTGACTTGCATCCTTAACGATGTTCTGGTAAATTTGGGCGTATGACTTTTCATAAATTCAACATTGATGCAAAATTAAGTGCTCTACTACTAGCCCCAACCAGGGCTGGTTGATGATGCTGAGTTTTTGATCATCTAGGCCCGACAGCTTACTGAGTGTCGGGCTTTTTCATTTTGCTTTGACAGATTTTGACCCGGGGATATGACTATGACAGACAAGCTCATCATATTTGACACTACGTTACGAGATGGCGAACAATCGCCTGGTGCTTCTATGACGCGTGAGGAAAAGTTGCGGATTGCCCGTCAATTAGAACGACTCAAGGTCGATGTGATTGAAGCCGGATTTGCTGCAGCATCTAATGGTGATTTTGAATCGGTTAAAACGATTGCTGATCACATCAAGGAATCCACTGTATGTTCATTGTCTCGAGCGAATGAGCGTGACATCACCCAATCTGCCTTGGCGCTTAAAGGTGCTGCCAGAGGGCGTATTCACACTTTCATCGCCACGAGTGAATTGCACATGGAAAAAAAGTTGCGCATGACTCGAGACCAGGTGTATGAGCAGGCGCAAATGGCTGTGAAATTGGCGCGTAGTTTGGTCAGTGATGTCGAGTTTTCCCCGGAAGATGGTTATCGTAGTGACCCCGATTTTTTGTGTCGTGTGATCGAAGCCGTCATCAAAGCAGGGGCGAGTACCATCAATATACCTGATACAGTGGGTTATGCCATTCCTGAGTTGTATGGAAATTTCATCCGAGATTTACGTGAGCGTATACCCAATTCAGACCAAGCCATTTGGAGTGTGCATTGCCACAATGATTTGGGCTTGGCTGTAGCCAATTCACTCGCAGGTGTGAAGATTGGTGGCGCCAGGCAAATTGAGTGCACGATCAATGGCTTGGGAGAACGCGCTGGTAATTGCGCCTTGGAAGAAGTGGTTATGGCGGTGAAAACACGCCGTGATTATTTTGGCTTGGATGTGGGTATCGATACCACTCAAATTGTTTCGGCCTCACGTATGGTGAGTCAAATCACAGGTTTTGCGGTTCAACCAAACAAAGCGGTGGTGGGTGCCAATGCTTTTGCTCATGCCAGTGGCATACACCAAGATGGCGTTTTGAAAGCCCGTAACACTTATGAAATTATGCGGGCAGAGGATGTGGGTTGGACTGCGAACAAAATTGTGCTGGGTAAACTCTCTGGGCGCAACGCATTTAAGCAGCGGTTATTGGATTTAGGCATTGAACTTGAATCAGAAACTGAAATCAACGCAGCATTCGCTCGTTTCAAAGATTTGGCTGACCGCAAGAGCGATATTTTCGATGAGGATATTTTAGCCCTGGTAAGTGACGAGAGTGTGACCACAGAGGTTGAGCATTATCGTTTACTGGCCCTTTCACAACGCTCGGAAATGGGCGAGCGTCCGTTTGCATCCGTGGTTTTTACGGCGGGCGAGCATGAGTACAAGTCAAGTAGTGAAGGTAACGGGCCGGTAGATGCGACTTTCAAAGCTATTGAGTTGGTATTGAAGTCCGGAGCTGAAATGCTGTTGTTTTCGGTGAATGCGATCACCAGTGGCAGCACGGAGTCCCAGGGTGAAGTGACCGTACGATTGCAGCATGGGGGACGTGTGGTGAACGGTGTAGGTGCTGACCCCGATATTGTGGTGGCAGCAGCCAAGGCCTATTTAAATGCCTCGAACAAGCTTTTAACTAAGCAAGAGCGTGTGGCGGCCCAGGGTTAGGTTGCGGTAGTTTGAACTTTTTATTTGTTGATCAATTTCTCAAAAAAGGCTTTTATGTTGCTTTCAGAGTCAGCTGTATTTGAATCTTCCTTGCATTCCCTGCCACTGATGGCGCGTGGTAAAGTGCGCGATAACTATCAGGTCGGCTCAGATCATATATTGATGGTGGCCAGCGATCGTTTGTCTGCCTTTGATGTCGTGATTGGGCAACCCATACCTCGTAAGGGCCAAATGCTAACCCAAATGGCTTTGTTCTGGTTTGAACAGCTGAGTCATGTGGTGCCCAATCATTTGACAGGTCTAGATCCTTTATCTGTGGTGGCACCCGATGAGATTGCTCAAGTTCAGGGGCGTTCAATGTTAGTCAAACGTTTGAAGCCATTGCCGGTAGAGGCTGTAGTGCGCGGTTATTTGGCAGGAAGTGGGTGGAAAGAGTATCAAGAATCGCAGTCGGTATGTGGCGTGGCATTGCCTGCGGGTTTGAAAAATGCCGAGAAGTTACCTGAGCCTATTTTTACCCCGGCGACAAAGGCTGAAATGGGAGAGCACGATGAAAATATATCTTTTGATCGTATGGTAGCTATCATCGGTCTAGATTTGGCAACGCAAGTGCGTGAGGTTTCAATTGAGCTCTACCGCCAAGCAGCCGTTTATGCCGCATCAAAGGGCATCATTATTGCCGACACCAAGTTTGAGTTTGGTTTAGATAGCAATGGAACGCTCACCTTGATGGATGAGGTCTTGACCCCTGATTCTTCCCGTTATTGGCCTGTAGAGAGTTATGTCGTGGGGCAAAACCCACCCAGTTATGACAAACAATTTGTAAGGGATTGGCTCGAGCAAGCTGAGGTAGGTGGCGCCCCTTGGAATAAACGAGCACCAGCGCCCGATTTGCCTGTGCAGGTGATTGAGCAAACTGCTAGCAAGTATGAAGAGGCATTGGTAAGGCTGCTAGATACTGCAAATTAGAGGAAACTCGATGCTTGGGGAATACCCCAATCAGTAAATTATAGATATTGCCTTTAGCGTTCGTATACTATTTTTATTTGTAACTGGAGGCAATTAATGAAACGTCGTTCCTTTGTGCAAGGTGCCGGTATAGCCGGTGTTTTATCCGCAGGTGTCGCACCTGCCTTGGTACATGCTCAGCAAGAGTTGCGCTGGCGTTTGACTTCTGGCTTTCCGAAGTCATTAGATACTATTTACGGCGCAGCGGACGTTTTTGCGAAGCAAGTAGCCGATATGACTGGCGGTAAATTTAAAATTACCGTTCATCCTGCTGGTGAAATTGTACCTATGCCTGGTTTGGTGGATGCTGTGCAATCGGGTTCAGTAGAAATGGGACATACTGCACCTTACTATTATTTTGGTAAGGATGAAGCCTTCGTACTGGGATGTACCATTCCTTTCGGTTTAAATAGCCGCCAAATGACTGCATGGACCAATTCTGGTAATGGTCTAAAATTGATGCGTGAGTTCTACCGGAATTACAGCATTGTGAATTTCCCTGGCGGCAACACCGGTGCTCAAATGGGTGGTTGGTTCCGCAAAGAGATTAAAACGGTCGCTGATATTAAAGGCCTGAAAATGCGTATTGCGGGTATTGCTGGTCGAGTTTTTGAAAGATTGGGTGCTGTATCCCAAAGTTTGCCAGGGGGCGAGATTTATCAAGCCCTTGAGAAAGGCACGATCGATGCCGCTGAGTGGGTTGGCCCCTATGATGATAAAAAACTCGGTTTCAATAAAGTGGTGAAAAACTACTACTACCCTGGTTTTTGGGAAGGTGGCGCACAAATGGACTTCTTCATTAATGCAAAAGCCTATGATGCATTAACACCCGAATATAAGGCTATTGTTGAGGCAGCTGCAGCGGTTGCTCATACGACCATGCAAGCCAAGTATGATGTTCTCAACCCTGGTGCACTGAGCGAATTAGTGGCCGGTGGTGTGAAATTACATAAATACAGTAATGATATTCTCAAAACTGCTTTCAAAGAAACAACAGATTTGTATGCTGAAATCTCTGCTAAAAATCCTCAATTCAAGAAAATTTACGAGGATTACGCTAAATTCCGTAAAGAGCAGCATTTGTGGTTCAAGTTTGCTGAAGCTGGATTTGATAATTTTATGCAAAGCCAGCGCTTGTAATTCAGTAGTTTGCTATTGATGAATTGAGTAAAATTATTAATTCGGTCATTTTCGGGGAATGTGTTTAATATACACATTCCCTTTTTTATGTGCAACGTTTGACATCTTTCAAGTCTAGGTGAAAAAATCAAGATATTTATCTGGCATTATTGGGTCTAAATGAACAATGCTACTTCACCCAATCATTTATATTCCTTAGAATCCACATTATTATGGCCACAGCGTGATCATATCGAGTTGCATGAGGAGTTACATTCTCGGCCAGCCATGAGCGTGCGCACGCCGAGTGTGATTTCATACTGGGCGCAAAAAAATCTCAGCCCCGATTTGGCTTTGCTGGCTATGACTCGCTTATGCTTGGATTATGGAGTTGATGCTCCCCAGTCCGGTGCTAAGCATCATGTACTCTTGACGCCTCGATTTGATTTGCGCTTGGAATTGCACGGTGAATTTGTTAGTTGGCAAATGAGCTCGGCATTGATCATCGCGGGTTTGCCTGATGATTCAAAGGCGTGGCATCATTTGTTAGAGCATGATTGGGCTAACCATTTACTTCCAGCCGCTTTTCTGCAAGTCATTGGTCATGCCCCCATGGTTGCCGCAACCCATATCTTTTTGTTGCCGGCACCTACACCTGATTGGTTGAGCGCTTGTCAGCTGGCCATACGCACTCAGCTCGACTCAGCAGGTAATGTGGGTGATGCGGCAGCCATTTTGGCTGGCCAAATATTTTTTGGACGGGCTTCTGTTCTGACATCATTACAACTTGGAAAAGACGGCTTTACGCGCTTTGTATTATTTGATCATGGTTTGCCCTCGGATAGAGCGGCAAGAGATGTGCAGCGCCTATGCGAAATTGAGGCTTATCGGATGTTGGCAATGTTAGGGTTTCCTGTGGCACAAACAGAGTCCATACAGTTGCAAAAAATTGAGATACAGCTGCAGACGATTGTGAATGATATGGCTAACGCCAGAGAGCTTGATGATGATTCAGCATTTAATCAATTATTACATTTGGCTGCAGAAATTGAGCATTGCTCTGCAAGAGCGCGTTTTCGACTTTCTGCTTCGCGCGCTTATCATCGTATTATGTTGCAACGCCTTTCGGATCTTCATTTAGAGCGTATCGATGGCCTGCAAAAACTTTCTGGATTCTTTAATCGGCGTTTTACACCTGCGATGAACCTTTGCGAGAGCACGGATGCCCGTATCACTGATTTGGCCCAGCGTATTGGCCGAGCAGTGGATTTGGCAAGGCTGAGGGTTGAAGCAAGGCGTGAGGCCAGTAATCAAGAGGTTCTTAAGAGCTTAGCTCGCCGACAAAGAATGCAGCTGCAATTACAGCAAACGGTGGAAGGGTTATCTGTCGTGGCCATAAGCTACTATGCTTTGGGGCTGGTTTCTTATGTTGCTAAAGTATTTAAGGGCGTTTCTTTGGTCGGTGGTCGGCATTTAGAGCCAGAGTTAATTACAGGGTTTTCAGTTGTGCCGGTATTGTGGCTCGTTTATACGATGGTGCATAAAGTACGTAAACAGTTGTTTCATAAAGAAACATCAAAAAATAATAATTAAGAGATGTACTAATGAGGGAGCTTAGTTGCAGCCAATAAACGAGGCGGCTAAAAATGTGTCTCGTGATTAGGTTGTCATTTGCGCCCATGATTTTTCTAGACGTTTTACACTAACCGGCTGCGGCGTGCGTAATTCCTGGGCAAATAGACTGACCCGAAGTTCTTCTAATAGCCACCGGAAGGCATCTAGTCGGGCATCATGTGCTCCTTGATTTTGAGCTAAACGTTTAACCCAGCGCTGCTCAAGTGGGCGAATTTCAGCTAATCGTTGGCTGTCGCGGGTAGGGTCGGATTTGTATTTGTCAAGCCGTAAAACAATGGCACGAAAATAGCGCGGTAAGTGTTGGAGTTGTTCCCAAGGGGTTTGTCGCAAGAATTGTTTATTCACCAAACGGGTTATTTGTGCGGTGATGTCATCATGTACCTCGCGTGGTGGGCGAGTGTCTTTGAGCTTGCGTGTGGCCGACGCATATTCGGTGAGGATGCATAATGTAATTCGGGCAATTTCCTGACCGATCAAATTAAAGCGACTTCTACCTTCTTGTAGGCGTTGTGTAAATTCAGTTGCATTTTGCGGCAGCGGCATTTGCAAAAAGGCACGGTTGAGGGCTAATTCGATGATTTGTTGTCGTAGCTCTTGGTCGGTACCTACAGGCATAAACAACACCGCGATTTTTTGCCAATCAGGTAATTGTTTTTCTAGGTATTTGATGGGTTCACGTAATTGAATGGCGAGTAATCGACGCAAACCTCCCGCATGTACTTGGGCCGCTGTATCGGGTTCATCGAATACTTCAATCTCCACATGGCTATTTTGGTCTACCAAAGCAGGAAATCCAATGAGTGTTTGCCCACCTTTTTGTATTTCCATTAACTCCGGTAATTCACCAAAAGTCCATTCAGTGTATTGTGCGTTGTTGGGGGGGGGCGTGGCTTTATTGGTAGGTTTTGACCTGGAGTTTGAATGGACTGTTGGCGTGTTTGTCGTACTGGATTCCTGGAGGCTTGTTTTCACTGTCATCGTAGCTAATACGGAAAAGGCACTACGAGCCTGGCTACTTAAATCAGCTTTCAATTTGGGTAAATACCTGCCTATACCCAGTTGCCGACCATGCTCGTCAACAATGCGCATATTCATAAACAGGTGAGGCGCAAGTTGATCGAGTTTGAAATCGTTGATCACTACACTAAACTGAGTTTTTGCACGTATGGCGGCAATCAGTGCGTTGATTAAAGGTTCTTGAGCGAAAGAGACCTGAGTGCAAAATTCAGATGCAAATGAGGGTAAAGGTACCAGACGTGAACGAACTTTAGCGGGTAGGCTTTTGAGCAGTGCGAGCACTTTGTCGTGGAGCATACCCGGTACCAGCCACTCACATCGCATTTCATGGACTTGGTTAAGGGCATAAATGGGAATCGTCACTGTGATGCCATCCTGGGGGTCGCCGGGTTGGTGTAAATAGCTGACGGAGCAATCAATGCCCCCAAGGCGTATGAGCTTAGGGAAGGCTTGTGTTGTCAACCCAGCGGCCTCATGTCGCATGAGCTCCTCTCGCTGGAGTTTTAAAATTCCGGGTGTGTTTCGTACTGCGTGGCGATACCAGCGTTCTAGGCTGGGGCCGCCGCAAACCTCCGCACCTAGGTGTTGGGCATAGAAAGCGTATATCAGTTCGTCATCCACTAAGACATCTTGCCGCCGTGATTGATGCTCTAGCTGCTCAATCGAGCGTATCATTTTTTGGTTATGTCCAATAAATGCAAATCGATTGGCCCAATCGGATGGAATGTCATTGTTAACCAGGGCCTCACGAATGAAAATTTCACGGGCGACGGGCAAATCAATTCGACCAAAATTGACTCGTTTATTGTTATAAACGACCAAACCATAAAGGGTGGCCCGCTCAAGTGCCACTACTTCATTGACTTTGCGTTCCCAGTGGGGTTCAAGCAGTTGTTTTTTGATGACATGAGCGGCTAATTCAGGTAGCCATTGAGGATCCATGGTGGCTAGGCCCCGACCGAATAAACGAGTGGTTTCAACCAGTTCGGCTGCAACCAACCAGCGGCCTGGTTTCCGACTTAAGTGAGCGCCCGGATGAGGTACAAATTTGATGCCCCTTGCTCCTAAATATACATCTTCATTGT
Organism: Burkholderiaceae bacterium; assembly: GCA_032122355.1. Classification (GTDB taxonomy): domain Bacteria; phylum Pseudomonadota; class Gammaproteobacteria; order Burkholderiales; family Burkholderiaceae_C; genus RFTU01. Next base: position 1,913 of record JAUMCS010000121.1, on the reverse strand, counting down.
CAAGCTTGTAGCCAATATTACCTAACAATCCGCATAGCATGGCTTTGTGAATTTGTTCGTAAGTCGCAGGCGCTGAATTGATGTGCCAATTGTGTTCGCACACAACGGTGTGAAGCTGAGTGTGGATATCGCGCCATTCGCGCACTCGTCTGGGGTGAATAAAATGCTCACGCAGTCGATTTTCTTGTTGTCTTTGGCTCAGTTTGTGGCTCTGGGGTTCATGCTCTGATTGGCTTTTGCCGCGCACTGATTCTATCCAGTCCCATAATTTGATGAAGCCTACAAATTCCGATTTTTCATCCAAAAAAATGCGGTGCTTTTCATCGGCAGCAGCCTGCCGATCGTGCGGACGATCGCGCACATCTTGCGTACTTAAAGCACTGGCAATAATTAGCACTTCATGCAGGCATTGATAATGTCGTGCGGCCAAAATCATGCGGCCGATACGAGGGTCTAATGGTAATCTCGCGAGTTCATGTCCAAGGCCGGTGAGGTTGTATTGCTCATCAATGGCACCCAATTCTTGTAAGAGGGAGTAGCCATCGGCAATGGCTTTGCGAGCAGGGGGTTCGATAAATGGAAAGTCATCAATATGGCCCAAGCCTAGGCTTTTCATACGCAAGATGACGCTGGCCAAGGAGCTGCGTAATATTTCAGGATCAGTAAAAGCAGGGCTGCCTTGATAGTCTGTTTCTGAGAATAAACGTATACATATACCATCGGCGACCCGACCACATCGACCCGCTCGTTGATTGGCTGCAGCTTGGCTGATGGGCTCAATTTGAAGCTGTTCTACTTTATTGCGGTAGCTGTAGCGTTTAACTCGAGCTAAGCCGGAATCAATCACAAAGCGTATCCCTGGTACGGTGAGCGATGTCTCAGCCACATTGGTGGCTAATACGATGCGTCGAGCATGACCGGATTGGAATACTTTTTCTTGATCGGTTTGGCTCAATCGCGCAAAAAGCGGAAGTACTTCAGTATTGCGCAGGGCGGGTTGTGTGGCTAGGGTGCGGCGAAGGTGGTCCGCTACATCACGTATCTCGCGCTCGCCGGGTAAGAAAACAAGAATATCTCCACTCGATGCGCCTGCTCGCCATAGTTCTTGTACTGCATCAGTGATGGCCTCGTTGAAGCCATATTCACGACTTTCTTCAAAAGGCCGCCAGCGCTGTTCAACAGGGTAGGTGCGCCCACTGACCGTAAATATAGGAGCGGGGCCATATAGGCTTGCGAAATGTTGTGAAAAACGTTGGGCATCAATGGTGGCTGAAGTGATGATGATTTTTAAATCGGGACGCTGAGGTAATATGTGGCGTAAATGTCCCAGTAGAAAATCAATATTGAGGCTGCGCTCATGGGCTTCATCAATAATGAGCGCATCGTACGCACGAAGTAGCGGGTCCGATTGGGCTTCAGCCAGCAAAATGCCATCCGTCATTAATTTGATTCGAGCACCAGGCAGAAGCCGGTCTTGGAAGCGTATTTTGTAGCCCACAATAGAACCCAGGGGCGTTTGTAGTTCTTCTGCAATCCGTTTGGCAACGCTCGTGGCAGCCATACGTCTGGGTTGCGTGTGTCCAATTAATCGGGGCGACTGGCCTGGGCCTGAAGGCTGCCCGCGGCCCATGGCAAGTAAAATTTTAGGTAGCTGTGTGGTTTTGCCTGAACCTGTTTCACCACACACAATGACGACAGGGTGAGACTCTATGGCAGCTTGAATATCCAGAACACGGCTAGAAACAGGTAAATTCTCAGGGAAATCGATGTGCAAAATATATTCAGTCGATGACGAAATTCTTTATTATCTTTGAAGCATGGGGCAAAATAGCATTAGAAGGAATAAATCATCTATGAATCTTGTCTTTCCCCATACTTTCGTGCCCTGGTTTCGCGCAGTGGCTCCCTATATC
>JAUMCS010000120.1:0-8902 GCA_032122355.1 Burkholderiaceae bacterium | reverse complement strand
ATATGCGGGATATGCGCAGGCAAGATCAATGACGATCATGAGCAACCTGCGGGCGGCAGGTGGCTTGCAGGTAAAAATGTTGCGCGGTGATCGGCCACAATAGAGCCCATTTTGTGGAGTGAGTGCCCGATTTTGAAAAAGTTGAGTCAAGTATGTGATGGGATCTAGGAATGAACGATATTAAAGATTTACGTAACGCGCTACTGCGAACTGGCGATGGATTGCCACCTGCCGAGCGGCGCGTGGTGCTCAAGATGCTGGAGACCTTCGTTGACTTCTTGGGTTGCGGTAGGGACAGAGGTGCAGAAGGGCCCACAGGGCACACCAGAGGCATTTAAAAAATCCTGCCAGAAGCGCTATCGGCAGAAGATTGGTTTCGCTTCCACGGTCATTATTCGAATGGGGAAAAAATCACTGCTGGTGTGTAGCCGCTATTTCATCAATTGCAATATGCACTAGCGGCATACACTCCCAAGTCAAATTAAAAAAGCTCTGCTATCATGCGTTATGGCCCACACCACGACACCCATGACTGAACTGCCTGGTAATTTATACGTTGTCTCTGCCCCATCGGGTGCGGGCAAATCCAGCCTAGTCAAAGCTTTGCTCAGTGCAGACCCACGCCTATCGGTATCCGTATCACACACCACCCGCGCCCCTAGGGGGCAAGAGCAAAACGGGCAAGCCTATTGGTTTGTGAATACCGAGCAATTCCAAGCCATGATTGCCGAAGGTGCTTTTTTAGAATGGGCCAGCGTTCATGGCAATTATTACGGCACATCACAAAACGCCATTTTGCAGCATTTACGTGCGGGGCAAGATGTCATCCTTGAAATCGATTGGCAAGGGGCCTTGCAAATCAAAAAAATCTTTGCCCATGCGGTATTGATTTTTGTCTTACCCCCCAGCTGGGATGAACTGCACCAAAGGCTCATTCAGCGTGCTGAAGACAGCCCAGAAGTCATTACTCAGCGTATGCAAAACGCCCGTACTGAAGTTGCTCACGCAACCGACTTCGATTACCTTATAATCAACGCTTCATTTGTTCAAGCCCTACAAGAATTGCAAAGTGTGATTCAATCTCAGCGCTTACGCATGGCTTCACAGCGCATGAACAATTCTGCAATATTTTCAAGCCTGAATTTGTAATACCCACCTACCGGAGAACCTATGGCCCGCATCACTGTCGAAGATTGTTTGGAAAAAATCCCCAATCGTTTCCAACTGGTACTTGCTGCCACCTACCGTGCACGTATGCTCAGCCAAGGGCATACCCCCCGCGTTGAAACGCGCAACAAACCCAACGTAACCGCATTACGTGAAATTGCCGAAGGCCAAGTGGGCCTGGAAATGCTGAAAAAAGTTCCCTTTTAATTCCCGATACATTTGCCTGAGCCACTTTATCCCCAACAAAAATAATGGCTCCACATCAAAAGGGGTGCATAGCGCACCCCTTTTGATTGTCTGGTACATTAACAAACATGGGACTACGAACACTTGCCGCCGAACTACTACCCAGCGCATTGCAAGGTGCAAAGCAAATCGCCCATAACCAGGTAGCACACACCTACAGCTTTGCTGAACTCAGCAATGCCCTACATTACCTCAGCCGGTCTGACCTCAAACGGGTGCATGAAGCCTACAAATTTGCCGACCAAGCGCATTTAGGCCAATTTCGCGCCAGTGGCGAGCCCTACATCACACACCCTTTGGCAGTAGCTGGGCTATGCGCTGCTTGGCGGCTAGATGTACAGGGCATCATGGCAGCACTGATGCACGACTCCATGGAAGATTGTGGCGTCACCAAAACCGAACTGATTGAACGCTTTAGCCTAGCCACTGCCGATTTAGTCGATGGCCTCACCAAGCTCGATAAACTTCAATTTTCTACACGTGAAGAATCGCAGGCGGAATCATTCAGAAAAATGCTACTGGCCATGACACGAGATGTGCGAGTAATTCTCATCAAGCTCGCCGACCGTTTGCATAATATGCGCACCATGACAGCCATGGCACCGCACAAACGAGGCCGTATCGCACAAGAAACCCTTGATATCTATGCGCCCATCGCCCATCGCTTAGGGCTCAACACCATTTACCGCGAACTACAAGACCTATCCTTCAGTTACCTCAACCCTTGGCGGTATGCCGCCCTTGCTAAAGCCGTACAGCGCTCTAAGGGATATCGGCGTGACATCATTGATCGCGTTCATTCGGCCGCCAAAGAGGCACTATTAAAAGCCAATGTATCGGCTGAAATTTCAGGCCGCGAGAAAAACATTTACTCCATCTACCGCAAAATGCGTGAAAAACACAGCAGTTTTTCGCAAATTAGCGATCTATTTGGTTTTCGGGTGATTGTGGCCAACATTCACGAATGTTACTTGGCCATGGGTGTTCTACATCAGCTCTACAAACCCATGCCCGGTCGGTTTAAAGACTACATTGCCATTCCTAAAGCCAATGGCTATCAGTCATTGCACACGACCCTAGTCAGCCCCTTGGGTTCTGCGATTGAATTCCAAATCCGCAGTGAATCCATGAATGCCGTTGCCGACAGTGGAATTGCTGCGCACTGGATGTACAAAGGCAAAGAAGTACAAGCCTCTGAAGCACAACGGCTAGGGGCCATGTGGCTGAAATCCTTGATTGACATACAGGACAATACCCGTGATTCCACTGAATTTTTAGAGCATATCAAAATTGATTTAGCCCCAGACTCGGTGTATGTGTTTACCCCCAAAAGCCGGATTCTCGCCCTACCTCGGGGGGCTACCCCGATTGATTTTGCCTATGCGATACATTCCGATATTGGCAATCGCTGTACAGGTGCCTTAATAAACGGTGAACCCGTTGCGCTCAATACGGCCCTGCGCAGCGGCGATGTGGTCAATATCACGACCGCAGCCAGTGCGGTACCCAACCCCATTTGGCTCAACTATGCCACGACCGGTCGAGCTCGATCACGTATTCGACACTACCTGAAAACGCTAGAACAAGAAGAATCTCATGCCTTGGGTGAACGTATGCTTACCCAAGCTCTGCGTTCTGAAGGCATGATCCTGCCTGACATGGAATCGTATGACACAGCCCACACGGAAATTTGGCAATCGCTTTTACGCTGGAGTGGCAATCGTAGCGCTCATGATTTATTTGTAGAAATTGGGTTGGGGCGCAAAATTGCGGCCATTGTAGCTAAACGCTTGGCACACTTATTGGCAGAGCAAGGTCTGCGGCCCGATGCAGTGACCTTTTCACTGAGCCGATATGGCGCCGAGCAAGAACGAATCGGGCCCAGTACAGTGCTATTAGACGGAAGCGAAGGGGCCACCATCAAATATGCCACTTGCTGCCGCCCCATTCCGGGTGATGCCCTTATTGGCCATTTAGGACGGGGGGAAGGCTTGATCGTGCACACCGCCGAATGCAAAACTGGGCGAAAAAACGCACAGCGGGAAGATGCCCACTGGATGGATATTGGCTGGGCGGATGAGCTCAGCCGTTCTTTTGATACGGGAATAGTATTGCTTCTGCAAAATGGCCAAGGCGTATTGGCCCAAGTAGCTCAGGTCATTAGCCAAGAGCGGGCTGACATCACCCACATTGAAATGGATGAAGAACGCGCCAGCGATACGACCGTATTGCGCCTACTCATCAGCCTGCGCGATCGTCACCACTTGGCAGAGGTGCTCAGACGCTTGCGCCGCGTACCCCCCGTCATACGGGTATCCCGCGCCAAAGGGTAATCTATTTTTTTATGAAAACTGCTTCAGACTCGAACGAGATTCAAAACCATACCCCCATGATGCAACAGTACCTACGCATCAAGGCCGATTTCCCCGAAACACTGGTGTTTTATCGCATGGGGGATTTTTATGAGCTTTTTTATGATGATGCACGCCAGGCCCATCAATTACTGAATCTTACCCTAACCACCCGCGGTCAAAGTGCAGGTGAACCCATTGCCATGGCCGGATTACCGATTCATGCAGTCGATAATTATTTGGCTAAACTCATAGCAGCGGGTTATAGCGTGGCCATTGCTGAACAAGTCGGTGAAGTGGGTAACAGTAAGGGCCCCGTTGAGCGCAAAGTGGTGCGTGTAGTCACACCCGGCACACTCACCGAGCAAAACCTACTGGCCGAGCGCCGTGAAAGTTTATTACTCAGTGCATGGCATCATCGCGGAAAATGGGGACTGGCCTGGTTGGGTTTAGCCAGTGGCACGCTAGGCATCACCGAATGCACACCACAAGAGTTGCCTGCATGGTTAGCGCGTTTAGATGCCGCTGAAGTTATCAGATATGGTAGAAGTCAGCCCACATAAAACAGGCGTATCACTTCAAACCATCAAGCACCACATTCGTGCCCCCATCACCCAGCGCCCAAACTGGCAATTCGAACCCGCATTGGGTGAGCGCAAACTATGCGAGCAACTTCAAGTACTCAGCCTCAGCAGCTGGGGTGCTGAGAATTTACGGGCGGCTCATGGTGCCGCCGCCGCCTTACTGAGCTATGCCGAACATACTCAAAGCCAGACTTTAACGCATATTCAAACCCTTCAAGTTGAGCGCAACGGTGCACTGATTGATCTGCCACCTGCCACCCTGCGCAACCTAGAAATCACCCAAACACTGCGCGGCGAAGACAGCCCTACCCTGCTGTCATTACTCGATACCTGCCGCACCGGCATGGGCAGCCGCACCTTGCGGCGTTGGTTGCTCAACCCTCATCGCGATCGTACCCAAGCACAAAGCCGGCATGAAGCCATTGCGGCCTTTCATCATCACGGTTTTGAGCCGCTGCGCGAGGCCATGCGCCACATCAGCGATATTGAACGGATTGCTTCCCGCATAGGCCTGCGCCAAGCCAAACCGCGCGAACTCAGCGGTTTGCGCGATACCCTCTTAGCACTACCGGCTTTACAAGCCACTGTGCCTCAGCCCGCATCCCAAGCTTGCGGCCTACTTGCAACACTGCAGCCTCCCCTTCAAGCCCCTGATGAATTACACGACATTCTGAGTGCGCTTGCAACCGAGCCTGCAGCACAAGTGCGTGATGGAGGTGTCATTGGCATAGGTGTGGATGCAGAACTGGATGAACTGCGCAACCTCACACAAAACAGCGATGCCTTTTTAGTCGAGCTTGAAACGCGAGAACGCAACCGCACTGGCATCAATAACTTGCGGGTGCAATTCAATCGAGTTCATGGCTACTATATTGAAGTCACCAGCAGTGGCTTGGATCGCATACCAACAGACTACCAGCGCCGCCAAACCCTGAAAAATGCCGAGCGGTTCATCACGCCCGAGCTCAAAGCCTTTGAGGATAAAGCGCTGTCCGCGCAGGAGCGTGCTTTGGCACGAGAAAAATGGCTATTTGAACAAATACACGATGCGCTTCAACCCCATCTCGCTTATCTGCATGCATTAGCACACGCCTTATCCACACTAGACGCATTAGCAGCATTGGCCGAGAGGGCTCATACCTGCGGCTGGGTGTTACCGACCTTTGTCAACCACCCTTGTATTGAAATTCATGCTGGCCGGCACCCCGTCGTGGAAGCTCGCCTACAAGAAACACAAGGTGGCGCGTTCATTGCCAATCATGCACAACTCAATGAACACACCCGAATGCTGGTGATCACGGGGCCTAACATGGGGGGCAAAAGCACGTATATGCGCCAAGTGGCGCTGATTGTATTACTGGCTAGTATTGGGTCATTTGTGCCGGCGCAGCGTTGCTGCATTGGGCCGGTTGATGCCATTCATACCCGTATTGGGGCTGCAGACGATTTGGCCAATGCACAATCCACGTTCATGATGGAAATGACTGAAGCCGCCGCCATTTTGCATAGCGCCACTCCATACAGCCTAGTATTAATGGATGAAATTGGCCGTGGCACCAGTACCCTAGATGGCCTAGCGCTGGCGGGCTCAATTGCGGGCTATTTATATGAACGCAATCGCTGCTTTACCTTATTTGCCACCCACTATTTTGAACTCACCCAATTGGCCCAAGCATACAACAAGGCGCAAAACGTGCATGTCAGTGCGGTGGAATCCGAACACAACATTGTATTTTTACATGATATATCAGCTGGGCCTGCCAGCCGCAGCTACGGGGTACAAGTCGCACGGTTGGCCGGTATGCCGCCTGCGCTGATTACACAAGCGCAGCATACCCTGCAAACGCTAGAACAACAACAAGGTCCCCAACCCTTGCAGATGGATTTATTTTCTTACCAAAACTCAGTTCCAGAGCCTAGTGTAGGTCAAACTGAGCTTGAACGTCTATTGGCTTCGATGAACCCTGATCAACTCAGCCCACGCGAAGCGCTAGAGGCACTTTATCAACTCAAGGCCGTTGCCAGTGCCAATACTTAATTATTCTTTTTCCAGCATAAACCCTTAAGCTTTGCACTTTCTCAATTTCCCAAAATCGAGTGTAATTGAGATACAAATTTCACCACTTTGGGAGTTAAAACGATGAATAAAGGTGTGGTTGCATGTTTAATCACTGCATTTGCGAGTACCTCTGCTTGTGCGGATGAATTTTACGGTGGGTTTGGGGTTTTATCAGGTGCTCATGCCGGCTTCAGTCATAGCATGTCTGAATCGTTTGGTATGCGTGCCGAGGCTCATAGTTTTTCATACTCTCGCTCCGTTTCTGTTAGTGGCAGTAAATATGCTGCGCAAGCTGATTTTTCCGGCGCAACCTTCTACCTAGATTGGATGCCACTGACACCTATCACTTCAGATTTTCGAATTACTGCCGGCTTAGGCTTAGGGAAAAATGAGTTACGTGCTGGCAAATCGAGTGGTACCAGTGTCACTTTAGGTGACAACACCTACTCACTGAACCCCGACGATACTTTTGGTCTCAATCTCAGATATCCCAGTACTATGCCCTACCTAGGTATCGGTACAGGCCATCACCGGGCACAGAAAGGCTTCAATTTTTATGCCGATGCTGGAGTGTTTTTTGGCAAACCTGAGCTAACCTTTGATTACTCCAACTCCTTCCTCTCGCGTATTCAAACGCCACTAAACCCAGGCGGTGACATTGGAGTGGATCAACTCATGAAAGAAGAAGCCAAAGTCCGCGCTGAGGCTGACAAAATCAAATTCATGCCCACCGTCAAGCTTGGCGTCACTTATCGCTTTGATTAACTGATGTGCCTTTGATATTTTGGCTTATTTTTTTGCGACAATAAAGGCTTGACGCCGCCGTAGTTCAATGGATAGAACGAGCGCCTCCTAAGCGCTAGATACAGGTTCGATTCCTGTCGGGGGCGCCAGTTGGTACTCCAATACCGAATTTGCCTCCAAGCTTAATCCGCATTACAATGGGATTGTGAGCGAACTACATAAATTTATCTTTGACGGCATCCCTGTGCGCGGAGTGCTCGTGCGTTTGACCGATTCATGGCAAACCCTGATTCATGATCGAACTCAGTCAAGCAGCGGTGCTTACCCAGCAGAAGTTCAACAACTATTGGGTGAAATGGCTGCAGCCAGCGTATTGATGCAAGCTAACATCAAATTCAATGGTGCCTTAATCATGCAAATGCATGGAGATGGTCCTGTCAAATTGGCCGTAGCTGAGGTTCAACCCCACTTGAGTTTTAGGGCTACCGCACAGCAAGCAGCCCATACATCCGAAGCCAAGGTTACTGATTCTTTCTCTGGTTTTGCACCCTTACAGTCATTATTCAATGCCCAGGGTCAGGGTCGGTGCGCCATCACCCTTGATCCGCTAGACCGACTACCTGGCCAACAACCATACCAAGGCATCGTGCCTCTACATAATGCTCAAGGGCAACCACTGGCCACTTTAGCCGAAGTGATTGAGCATTACATGCTGCAATCCGAACAACTTGAAACGCGTTTGGTTTTAGCTGCCAATGCAGATTGTGCGGCGGGCATACTGTTGCAGCGACTACCCCATACCAGCCATACATCACATGAGGAAAAGGATCTGAGAGAAACGGAAGATTTCAATCGACTCAGTCATCTACTCGCCACACTTAGCCCCGAAGAACTCCTCAGCCTTGATGCTCAAACGCTGCTGCATCGATTGTTTTGGGAAGAAGAACTGCGCTTACTTTTGCCCACACTTTATCCCAGCTACAGCTGCCGCTGCACAAGGCAACGAGTAGCGCGCATGCTTTTGAGCTTAGGCCAACATGAAGCACAGGACATTATTGCCGAACAAGGCCAAATTGATATCGGCTGCGAGTATTGCGGCAAGCATTATTTCTTTGACTCGGTGGATATAGGTCAATTATTCACACCCGAGGCTGATCAAGCACCCAGCAGCTCATCCATGCAATAACACACTGGGTGGGCGGCGCGGGTCTGCCACATGCTGTGCGTGCACAATCTACCCGTGTGTTTAAGGCTTGGTGAGCGGAAGATGCACCAATATCTCGTTGGGTTTAAGCATACCCAACTCACTTCTGGCTTTTTCTTCTACCATTTCCAAGCCCTCTTTCAAATCCTGTACTTCCGCTTGAAGGCGTTGATTCCGTAACCTGGCAGACTGATTCGCAGCCTCTTGCTTTTCTAATTCGGTTTGCAATTGGCGCACACTTCGAACGCCGTTGTGGCCCCACCATAAATTGGTGTGAACCAGCAACAGCAGAACAACTATTAAAGCAGTAAACCAACGCATAGCGCGTTTTTCAACTATCGCAAGATTGAGCCAGTATTACCGCAAATTATAAAAAGCGGATCTACCTGAATAAACTGCGATATCGCCCAAGTCTTCTTCAATGCGCAACAGCTGATTGTATTTAGCCATACGATCACTGCGACTGAGTGAACCCGTTTTGATTTGCCCGGCATTGGTGCCCACGGCAATGTCTGCAATGGTGGAGTCTTCCGTTTCTCCCGAGCGA
>JAUMCS010000119.1:0-9250 GCA_032122355.1 Burkholderiaceae bacterium | reverse complement strand
CAAAAACTCAGCCCCGATGTACTCACGCTAGTTCACCTACCTTACTTAAGCCGCGAACAGTTATCCAGTAGCTGGTTCACGGCCCTTGATAAGGCAGGTGTTACCGTGCGCATTGATCCCATTGAACGCAAAGATCTACCGCAATGGATCGCCAAACGCTTAGTACAGCAAGGGCAAGGTGTGCCGGCCGGTGAGGAGGGAATACGGCTATTGAACTTTTTTGCTGATCGTGTCGAAGGCAATTTACTGGCTGCACATCAAGAAGTTCAGAAACTGGCGTTGTTGTATCCCGCTGAAACCTTAACTTTTGAACAAGTCGAGTCGGCCGTGCTCAATGTCGCACGCTATGACGTTTTCAAGCTCAGTGATGCCCTATTGCAAGGGCAGGCAGAACGGACTTTGCGTATGCTAGCGGGCTTGCAAGCGGAAGGCGAAGGCGCAGTTTTGGTACATTGGGCATTAGCCGAGGATGTACGGGCTTTATGGCGTGCACGCATGGGCCTTGATCAGGGCAAGCCTATGCCGTTGGTGTTGCGTGAAAATCGCATATGGGGCACTAAAGAACGGCTCTTTACCCAACTATTACCCCGCATCAGCCTCCCAAAAATACAAGCACTACTGCACTCTGCCCATATTTGTGATGGCATTATCAAAGGTATTGCTCACCCTGATTGGCCCACGGACCCGTGGCATGCGTTGCGCTATTGGGTCGCAACATTATTAACCACACTGAAGTGATTGAATTTCGGGGTAGTACTGAGTTAGAATAGGGGGTTTAATATTGAATTGCCCTATTTTTTTGAGGAACTCATGAGTGAATCTACTGTTGATAACAGCAAACGCACGTGGCTGATTGCATCGAGCTGCATGGGTGCTGTCGGCGGCGTAGCGGTTGCTGTGCCTTTTGTGAGTACATTTACCCCGTCAGAGCGCGCGAAAGCAGCGGGTGCCGCTGTGGAAGTGGACATCAGTGCATTAAAACCCGGCGAAAAGCTCACCGTGGAATGGCGTGGCAAGCCCGTGTGGATCATCCGTCGCACTCCTGAGCAAATCGCTGCATTGAATCAGACCGAAACACAGGTTGCTGATCCACAATCTTTGCGTACAGCCTACCCGACTCCCGGATACGCCAAAAATCAGCACCGTTCTATCAAGCCTGAGTATTTTGTTGGTGTGGGTATTTGTTCGCACTTGGGCTGCTCCCCCACGGATAAATTCACTCCGGGTGCTCAACCCTCTTTACCCGACGATTGGACGGGCGGATTTTTATGCCCCTGTCACGGCTCCACCTTTGATATGGCCGGTCGGGTATTTAAAAACAAACCTGCACCAGACAACCTTGAAGTCCCGCCACATATGTACTTGTCTGACACTCGCCTCTTAATTGGTGAAGACAAAAAGGCCTAATTTATTTTTACGGAGTTCCGAATGGCTGAGTTTAAAAATGCAGCACCTGATGCCCCCGTCGGTGAAAAGCTGTTGACATGGGTAGACAATCGCTTTCCAGCGACCAAGCTCTACAAAGAGCATCTCTCAGAATACTACGCACCCAAAAATTTCAATTTCTGGTATTTTTTTGGTTCACTGGCCTTGCTGGTACTGGTCATGCAAATTGTGACGGGTATTTTTCTGGTCATGCATTACAAACCTGATGCGGCATCTGCATTCGCTTCAGTTGAGTACATCATGCGCGATGTGCCTTGGGGTTGGTTGGTGCGTTACATGCACTCCACCGGCGCCTCGGCATTTTTTGTAGTAGTTTATTTACATATGTTTCGTGGCTTGATTTATGGTTCATACCGTAAGCCACGTGAATTGGTATGGATTTTTGGCTGTGCGATTTTCTTATGCCTCATGGCAGAAGCCTTTATGGGTTACTTATTGCCTTGGGGTCAAATGTCTTACTGGGGCGCGCAGGTTATCGTCAACCTATTCGCCGCCATTCCATTTGTCGGGCCCGATTTGGCACTGCTTATTCGTGGTGACTATGTGGTGAGTGACGCCACACTCAACCGCTTCTTCAGCTTCCATGTGATTGCAGTTCCCTTGGTTCTGTTGGGCTTGGTGGCTGCGCATATTATTGCCCTTCATGAGGTGGGATCAAATAACCCCGACGGCATTGAAATCAAATCCAAAAAAGATGCCCTAGGCCGCCCCTTAGACGGGATTCCCTTCCACCCCTACTACACGGTGCACGATATCCTGGGCGTGAGTGTATTTTTGATGATTTTTGCAGCCATCATCTTTTTTGCCCCCGAACTCGGTGGGTACTTCCTTGAATACAACAATTTCATCCCAGCAGATCCACTTAAAACACCCGCTCACATTGCGCCGGTTTGGTACTTCACGCCGTTTTACTCCATGCTGCGTGCTACCACCGATGTGATGATGAACGTGTTGTGTGTCGTGGTTGGCTTAGCCGCAGTGCTTACCGTACTCAAAGGCAAGTGCAGCGCTATGGGCAAGCTCATCACTGTGGTTGCCGCCATAGTAGGAATTGCGCTTTTCAAAACCTTTGATGCGAAGTTTTGGGGTGTCGTCGTCATGGGTGGTGCGGTCATCATCCTATTCTTCTTGCCTTGGTTAGATCACAGCCCGGTTAAATCTATTCGCTATCGCCCAACGTGGCACAAATATCTGTATGGGGTTTTTGTCCTTTTCTTTGTGGTTTTAGCATACTTGGGCATCAAACCGCCATCCGATATTGGCACGCTCATCGCCCAGATAGGAACCTTGTTTTACTTTGGCTTTTTCCTTCTCATGCCATGGTGGAGCCAACTGGGGCAATTCAAGCCTGTGCCCGATCGCGTGGTGTTTCAGTCGCATTAAAAAGCCGTGAGAAAGTCTTTCGTATGAAAAAAATATCAGCTCATTTTTGCTCTATTGTCACGTTGTTACTGGCCTTAGCGTCACCTGCTTTTGCCGGAGCCGATGGCATTGCATGGGATAAATTCCCCAAAGACAAGCTCCATGACCAGGCTGCCTTGCAAAATGGGGCCAAGTTGTTTGTAAACTACTGCCTCAACTGTCATGCGGCTGCCTTCATGCGCTACAACCGCATGCAAGATTTGGGTTTATCAGATGAGCAAATCAAAAGTAACTTAATGTTTGCTAGCGATAAAGTCGGCGACACGATGAAAGTGGCACTTGACCCCAAACAAGCTAAAGAGTGGTTCGGGGCTAATCCACCCGATCTGACTTTGATTGCGCGCTCGCGTTCCGATGCCAGCAAAGGCACAGGAGCCGATTATCTTTACACCTACTTGCGCTCTTACTACCGTGACAGCACCAAGGCGACCGGCTGGAATAACCTAGCCTTCCCGAACGTTGGGATGCCTCATGCATTATGGGAATTGCAAGGCCAACGACGCGCAGTATTTGCAGACGAAGTAGATGCACACAACCCTAATCATACCGTTCACGTATTCAAGGGGTTTGAAACCATTAGCCAGGGTCAATTAAGTGCAAACGATTACGACAATGCGGTGGCCGATTTGGTGGCGTTTTTGCAGTGGATGGGTGAGCCTGCGCAAAACCAACGTGTCCGTCTGGGTGTATGGGTTTTAATATACTTGGCACTGTTCACATTCGTTGCGTGGCGCCTCAACGCCGCCTACTGGAAAGACATTCACTAATCCCCAAGCCCCCCATCAGCGCGTGCATACTTCTACACGCGCTGACATGAAGAACGGAGAACTCACGTTATGATGGTCCTGTACTCTGGCACCAGTTGCCCTTATTCGCATCGGTGTCGTTTCGTTTTGTTTGAAAAAGGCATGGACTTTGAAGTTCGGGATGTAGATATCTATGCCAAACCCGAAGAAATTGCGCTCATGAACCCCTATAACGAGGTTCCCATTCTGGTTGAGCGTGACTTGATTTTGTATGAATCACACATCATCAACGAGTATCTAGACGAACGGTTTCCTCACCCGCAGCTCATGCCTGGCGATCCACTCGCCCGTGCTCGGGTGAGATTGTTCTTGTTCAACTTTGAAAAAGAATTGTTTACGCAAGTCAACATCCTCGAAGGCCGAACTGGCAAGCCCACAGAAAAACAAATTGAACGCGCCAAGGCACAAATTCGTGATCGACTAACCCAACTCAGCCCCATTTTCCTCAAGCATAAATATATGCTCGGTGATGATTTCTCGATGCTTGATATTGCCCTGGCACCGCTCCTGTGGCGCCTAGACTTTTATGGCATTGAATTATCTAAGAATGCGGCTCCACTGCTGAAATATGCAGAGCGTATTTTCTCTAGACCATTATTCATTGAAGCGCTTACCCCGGCTGAAAAAGTGATGCGTAAGTAGTTCACCATCTTCATTAACCATGAGCAAATCAACATCTGGTTCTTTCGCTAGCGCCTCACAGGGATCCTCAACCAGGCCCTACCTAATCCGGGCGCTGCACGAGTGGTGCACCGACAACCGCTTTACACCTTACATTGCTACACACGTGAGCCAGAGGGTGCAAGTACCCGCTGAATATGTAAAAGACGGTGAAATTGTCCTCAATGTGGGCTTTGATGCCACGAGTGATTTGCATTTGGGTAATGATGTCATTACGTTCAAAGCACGTTTTAGCGGTCGGGTACGTGAAATCATGATTCCGGTGGATCATGTAGTTGCGATTTATGCCCGTGAGAATGGCCAAGGAATGGCATTTCCTGCCCCCATCATTGAAGAATCTACTACGGCAACGCCAACAGCTACGATCGCAACTTTAGCCAAAACGCCTCAGCCTAACAACACAGACCAAACACCCCCTTCCCCCCCTAAACCTCCGGCGGGGGGCAGGCCGAAACTCAAAGTGATTAAATAATTTTGGCCGATGGCCTATTGTGGGCACGCTTTGAAATTGGCTTTACACATAAAAAAGTGATGGGTGAGCACCAATGGTAACGTACCATGCGTGCATAGAAAGCCACATATCCCAAGCCCAAAGCCAAAAAGGCAAAGGCTGACCAGGCAGTGCTGAAGAAAAGTAAATTGGCCAAAATAATGGCAGTCAGTGTCATCAACCCCACGAGTAAGCCTGTGACGGAATTGCGAAGATCAGCCGCAGCACCCGAAAACCAGCGACGCACATAACGCTGTTTCAACAAACTATGGAAATGCAGTCGGTCGGGATGACCTGGGTTCATTTTTTTAATACGGCGTCGATAAATACTAAACAGTACTTCAATGACAGGGTGCGCACAAACCAACAAGGCAGCAAAGGCTGATACCCCCTGATTACGCTCGATCAGCATCACAGCCACCCAAGCCAGACTAAAACCGATGAAGTAAGAACCGCCATCACCAAGAAATATCTTTCCTAAGGGCCAATTCACCCAAAAGAAACCCCAAACACAAGCAGCCAGAACCAAAGCCAGCCCTGCCAATGAGGTGTCGCCTACTTGCCATGCAATCATAGCAAACCCGACAAATGCCAATGTAGATGCGGTACTGGCCAACCCATTAAATCCATCAATAATATTCACGCTGTTGGCCAAGCCACCCACAGCAAAAGCCGTGAATACAACCGACACTATGCTGAATTGCAGCAACCAATCCAAGCCCCAAACATCAATACGGGTGAGAGAATAGTCAGTTATCCACCAAGCCAGAAAACCCGAGGCTATGGTCGCAAACAGGCGTTGCATCACTCCCACACGCTTGGTGATATCTTCAAGCACGCCAAAAATAAAAGCGGGCATTCCAGCAAATAAAATGGGAGTCAAGATTTCTTTAATATCCAAAGGTGCCTTACCCCAAGCCACCACTAAAGCTAAAACAATAGGAATACCGCCAATACGTGGAGTCGGTGCCGAGTGAAATTTCTGTACGCCCTCAATGTGATCCATAGTCAGGCTGCCGTGCCAGCGTTTGGTCAGCACCAGTAAAATACAAAGCGCAAAACTTGCGGCCATACCCCACGCAGCTGCGGTGAGCGCGGGGGAAGAAAAAATGCCGAGAAAAGTATTAGACATGATTATCTATTTCCACAAATGAGCCTTATCGGTGCGCTCCCAGGTGAACTCGGGTTCATCACGGCCAAAATGGCCGTAGGCTGCGGTTTTGCTATAGATCGGGCGTTGTAGGTTTAGCATTTGAATAATGCCTTTGGGCCTTAGATCAAAATGCTCGGCTACCCATTTTGCAATTTCCTCATCGGGTATCACCCCCGTTCCCTCAGTATAAACCGTGACGTTCATGGGACGCGCCACACCGATGGCATACGCCACTTGTATTTGACACTGCCGAGCCAAACCCGCTGCTACCACATTTTTGGCTACATACCGCGCTGCATAGGCAGCACTGCGATCAACCTTGGTGGGGTCTTTTCCACTGAAAGCACCCCCGCCATGAGGGCAAGCTCCGCCATAGGTATCCACAATAATTTTACGCCCCGTGAGACCACAATCTCCTTGCGGACCACCCACCACAAAACGGCCGGTGGGATTAATCAAATACTTGGTTTCTGGTGTTAGCCATTCTGCCGGCAATACAGGCTTAATAATTTCTTCGCGTACCGCTTCAATAAACGAAGGCAACATTTGGCGACCATCACTTTGTTCAGGGCTGTGCTGGGTAGAAAGCACCACGGTATCGATGCTGTGAGGCTTGCCATCTACGTAGCGCATGGTCACTTGGCTTTTTGCATCAGGGCGCAAAAAAGGCAAACGACCATCTTTGCGCAACTGGGCTTGGCGCTCAACCAATCGGTGTGCATAGTAGATGGGGGCAGGCATGAAATCGGGTGTTTCATCACAGGCATAACCAAACATCAAACCCTGATCACCCGCACCCGTGTTAAGGTGGTCATCACTGGCATGGTCAACCCCTTGGGCAATATCATTGCTTTGCTTGTCATAGCAAACCATGACCGCACAGCCCTTGTAATCGATGCCATATTCGGTGTTGTCGTAGCCAATGCGCTTGATGGTGTCACGGGCGATTTGGATGTAGTCGACCGTGGCATTGGTGGTGATTTCACCAGCCAACACGACAAGGCCTGTATTACATAAAGTCTCAGCAGCGACGCGGCTGCGAGGATCTTGCGCCAAAATAGCGTCTAAGATAGCGTCTGAAATTTGATCGGCTACTTTGTCGGGGTGGCCTTCAGAAACAGATTCGGATGTGAATAAAAAATCGTTCGCCATGAATATACACTCCTTGATATGAATGGCGCGTTGCCCACCACTGGATGTATGAGGCGAACGCTTTAGCAGTATTTGTGAATCGCCCCGCAAGTAGTTCCTTAACTCGGCGAAATTGAATTGTATATGCAAAACCCATCTTCAACCTTACCTGAAACGACTCCACCTCGCCGAAAAAAACAAATACTAGGATGGCTATTGGTGGCGTGTTTATGGGTGTTGCACTGGTTACCTTTCCCCCTTATGTCACGCTTGGGCTGGTGGCTCGGTGGACGTTTATGGGACTGGGCACCAAGCCGGCGCCGCATTGCTCAGCGCAATATTGCTTTGTGTTTTCCTGGTCTATCGCCAACTGATCAAGAAGCACTGGTACGCGAACATTTGCGCTGGATGGGACGCAGCCTGGTTGAGCGCAGTTTGTTATGGTTTGCTTCGGCCCAACGCTTGCGGCGCTTGATTCATATCAAAGGCGACTTCCATTTGGCTGATCGCACGGCCGGCCCTGTGATGTGGTTATTGCCCCATTTCGCCGGTATTGATTGGGCCAGCCCCGCACTAGGACTGTTCCAAAACCGCGGTGGGGCTGATGTATATTCTGGACAAAGCAATGCCGTATTGGATCAGCAACTCTTGCGGGCACGTTCTCGTTTTGGCAAAACGGTTTTCGTGCCACGCCAAGCCGGCATTCGCCCTATCATCCGCGCCATCAAAGACGGCTATGCCTTTGTCAATGCCCCCGACCTTGACCATGGCGCAAAAGATGCGGGCTTTATTCCCTTCTTTGGCATTCCGGCGTGTACCTTGCTTTCGACTGGGCGCATGGCGGCCAGCCTGGGTATGTTGGTTCAACCTATTGTGATTACGATGCTGCCGGGTGCAAAAGGCTATGAGGTAGAAGCCTGCCCCCCCTTTGAGCAATTCCCCAGTGGTGACGTGATGGCCGATGCCCAGCGCGTGAATACATGGCTAGAGAACCGCATACGACAAAATCCTGCGCAGTATTTTTGGGTACATAAACGCTTTAAAACCCGCCCCGCAGGCGAGCCTTCGCTTTATGATTAAGGCCGAGGATACACGCGATATGACCAAGCTAAAATTCACCAAAATGCAAGGGGCTGGCAATGATTTTGTTGTGCTCGATGCCACGCAACAGCCCTTACCTTTTTCCGATGCCGAACTCAGCAACAGTATGCGCCGCCTAGGTGATCGGCGCTGGGGTGTGGGCGCAGATCAAATTTTGGTCGTTGAGCGCTCAATGACCCCGGGCATGGATTTCCGCTATCGCATTTTTAATGGCAGTACGGGTTCAGAAGTCGAGCAATGCGGCAATGGCGCACGTTGCTTTGCACGCTATGTACATGACAAAGGCTTGTGTACCCACGCACGTATTGCAGTGGAAACCATGAACACCCAACTGTGTTTAGAAGTTCAAACTGACGGCCGTGTCAAGGTGGATATGGGGCCACCCCAATTTGAGCCCAGCTGTTTACCTTTTGACCCGACCGGATTAACGGCGCAGTATGTGCATAACCATTGGCCGCTTTGGCTCATACCCGATGCTCCTGGCCTAAAGCCTGATACCTTGGCTGTAGGCGTGGTTTCGATGGGTAATCCCCATGCAGTTGTTCGTGTGCCTAACATTACCGATGCACCAGTTGAAAGTTTAGGGCCTTGGCTAGAGACACACCCGCGTTTTGCCAAAAAGGTGAATGTAGGGTTCATGGAGATCATCAATCGACAACATATCGAGCTGAGGGTATACGAACGTGATGCCGGTGAAACCTTAGCTTGTGGAACGGGCGCTTGCGCGGCTGTGGTCGCAGGAATTCGAGCAGGTTGGCTTGATCCCACTGTCGATGTACATACTCGTGGAGGACACCTAACAATTGAATGGCAGGGGTTCTTACCCGACGCCGCACATGTGCAAATGACTGGCCCAGCCGAAACCGTATTTGAAGGGGAAATGAAATGGTAAGCAGCACCGATACCAAAACGATGCAACCAAAACCAAAAGGATGCAAACCGAAAGGATGCAACCAAAAACAAAATTATGCAAACAAAAAGGACGCAACCAAAACCAAAAGGATGCAAACCAAAACCTAC
>JAUMCS010000118.1:9835-10275 GCA_032122355.1 Burkholderiaceae bacterium | reverse complement strand
GCCATGCGCCAGTTCGACATCTTGCTCGGGCTGTGCTTGGCTCAGCAGGCTGGGTAAATCCAGCCTAAGCCGCCATGGTTGCCCCTGCCGCTGTCCCACCACCACCACATGATCAGATCCCATCGGGGTGATGCCACCGGCAATAGCAAGTACATCACTCAGGCGCATACCCGGTTTATCCAAGGCATAGCGCCCTGGGCGCTGCACTTGCCCCAATACATTGACTTGATGAGCACGTACTTGCGACACCATCACCATCACTTGCGGCTGGCGCAGGTATTGGCCTTGTTGCAAGCCGCGTTCAATGAATTGCTCGGCTTCGCGCACCGTTAGGCCCCCCAGTGTAATGGCGCCTAGCAAGGGGTAGTTCAATACGCCGTTTTCATTCAGGCGCGCTTCCAGGCTTAAATCAGGGCTTTGATACACCTGTATGCGTAAGG
>JAUMCS010000118.1:0-9825 GCA_032122355.1 Burkholderiaceae bacterium | reverse complement strand
CACCCCCGAGACGATAATCTAGCTTGGGTGATTCAAGCCGTTGCGTATCTTGCGCCATCAAGGAGAATGTGAGCAGGCGCGCCAGTAATAGGGCATGAATCAAGGCGATGGCTGCCTTGATAGACCAGGAGTGATGAGTACGAATGAGCATAGCAAGATCGTGGTAGTGCAAAGTCAGAAATGATGCGGCCAATGCCAAAGTGGTGGGCTGAGTTGGCTCAGGGTTGTGGGCGTTGGTTGGCAGAAGCGAATGCACCCACATATTGAATATCGGCTTGCTTGCGTAGGGCGTTGATTTCTTGTAGCAGCCGCTCTTGGCGTTGTTGCTGCATCAGTTTGTTTTCAATCAGCGGCTGGGCTTGTTCCCAGCGGATGGGTTGGGATTGTGCATCTATCAACCACCATAGTTGTAAGCCGTTGTTGCGTGCGGGGCTGCGCTCAAGCTGTACCCGTTGCCCTTGGCTTGCGTTGGCGAGCTGGGCTTGTTCGGCTGCACTGAGATGTTCTGAGCCGATCAAAATAGGCGTGGTGGCATAGCGAATTTGCTGGCTTTTGAGTTTTGCCATCACACGCTCATAGTTGGGATTTTGCTTGAGCCAGGTTTGCCATGAAGCTTGGTCTTCGGGCTGGATGTCTGCCCATAGGTCTTGTAGTTGATATAAATTGCGCTGGGCAAACCATTCGGGATGGGTGTCATAAAAGCGCCGTTGTTCTGATTCGGGCGGCGGCATGAGGTCTTGTAACACACGGTCCGCCCATGCTTGAGCCAGTATGCCGCGGCGGGTGGTTTCGAGTTGGCGCACGACATCGGCGTTTTGATCAAGCTGCCAGCCCAAGGCTTTTTGCTGTGCCAAGGTTTGGTTGATGATTTGCTCTAGTATTTTTTGGCTGGCTTGTTCCGTATTTTCTTGACTCCGTAAATTTAAAGCGGGCAGCAGGGTGTTGATTTCGTGGACGGTGAGTTCTTGCCGGTTGACGCGCGCAGCCACTTGAGTAGGGGGCGCAGCCGTTGCGGCGGTGGATGATGTGGTTTTTGAGCAGCCTGCGATGAGGGTGAGCATTGCTATGGCTGTATAGCAGCGCAACATCATTCGGGTCGTGAATATGGGTGTGCCATTCAACATGAAAAATACCTCCGCAAATCCAATAGGAAAATCGCACCCATGGTGTCACTTTTGGGCTCGTGACTCCATGGGTGTTCAAAGCTGATACGCTTGCGCGCTTAATCGTTCAAGGCATCAATGGCTTAGGGTTTGCGGCGGCGGCCTATAAAGCCGAGTATGCCCATGCCCGCTAGCAGCATGGCCGTACTACCCGGCTCGGGCACCTGCATAGCTACCCAGTTGGAAGGGGTGGGGTTGGCTTTGTGGCCCGTGGCTAGGTCGTAGGCCGTGAGTGAGATCACGCCCAAAATGGGTGAAGGCTTATTGTTGGCCATGGCCATCACGGGGAATAGGAAGTCGGCTAAATCAACACCCGAGCCGTTGAGCTGCCAAGTGGCCGTTTCATTGCCCAGGAATTGATGCGAACCCCAATCAAAACCCAGTACGTTGTAGGCGGTTTTATAACCTGCATCGAGTGATAGCTCGGGTGGCGTGCCATCGTTGACTTTCATGGTCATACTCAGGGCAGGGTTGCCATTCGCCAAAGTAGGGAGCCCGCCTGCAGTGGGCCCGCCATAGGCAATGGATAGGCGCTCTACAAAGGTGCGTGTGGGCCAATCTGAAATGCCCGTAGAAAGGGGGTTGGGGGTGAGGGTAAAGTCAACGCCCGAACTCGTTTCTGTGCCCGTGAGGGTGGCGGCCAAGTCAAACAAGCCCACAATGGATGAGTTGCCCGTGGCGGGAACATCAAATTGCCAGGTTTGTGTATCGCCCAAAGCCGCATGGGCCGTGGTGCTGAGCGCCATGGTGGCCACAGCAGCGGCTGCCGCAGCCATAGGGGCTAAGCGTGATGGTAGTGATGACAGCGAAGTTTTCATGATGTGCTCCTGTTTTAGGATTGAAATGAAATGGATTCAAGCCCTGCGTCTCCCTCGCAGGTGCACATCGATAGTGGAACGGGAGCAGTGTGGGGTGTTGAGCGCGCGCAATAAAAAAAGCGCATTACCTATCATGGCGTATGCGCTTTGCGTTTGAGCAACCGAAAAACTGATTGCAATGGGGTTGGTAAAAATTATTGGCAACCAAAACCTTAAGACGTAGAATCTAGACAACAACGCCTGCACACCTTATATGATGCCTTCAAAAGCTAATTTAAGGGGGTCGCAGGCTTTTTCTTTTCAGATGGCGCGATATAAAAATCCAAGCCAATTGGTCGTTACGTGCTGGTAGATGATTGATTTTGGGCTTGGAGTAAATCGAACAAAAACTCAGGTGCGAAGTCGGCCCCATTAACCCAAACCACGGTTCCCATCACATCATCATGCCGCGCCGTAGAAAACAGCGCCTCGTCCTTCAAAGGCTCAAATACTTCACCCCAAAGCTCATTCATTAAACACACTTCGCCAGCCACACCGTTGTTGAACTGTAAATACAAGCGAAACCCCGGACGCACTTCCACATGCGATGTATGTAAAAACATATTCACTCCAATGGTGCAATAGGATTCAGGGGCTTGCGCTGTTGGGCCAAATCCCAGTCAACCAATAATTCTTCTTGGTGCTCATCAAGCCAGTCGAGCACCGCACGCAAAGCCCGTTTAGGAAATTCGCCTCGTACAACACCCATCTTGATCTCAACAGAAATTTCATAAGTACCATAACGGGCATGAAAGTGCGGCAGGGGATGATCAGCCCAATTCATGAAAATGATAATCCCAAGAAAACGGCTGATTTCAGGCATGTGAGTGAGATGAATTCCAAGTTAGAAAACTATCTGTCATTTTAAGTCAATAACCGCGCACATATATGGCAAGTGGCGAATACCTTTTGGACAGCAGTTATTCGGCTTGACCGACGACAGCAAAGGAGGAATTCAAGGCTTGTTTCAAAGCTACCCGGTGGTTCATGCTCAGATGAGCAAAATGGGGTTTTCCGCTGACTGGAAAGCCGATCTATTATGGTAGGTGTCAGGCTTGAAGTGTAAATTTGGTGGCGCTTCAGGGATTCGAACCCCGGACCTGCGGATTATGATTCCGTCGCTCTAACCGGCTGAGCTAAAGCGCCATGTCTGCCAGTATAACAAAATTTTAAGGCTCGGCGCAGGTTGATGGGACGAGCGCAAGGCAAAATAGCATTTTTCTATATTCGTTATTTGACTAATGCTGTGAGTATGCTTTCTTTTTTCCGCCGTCGATCTCAAGCCGCTGCCTCAGCCGAGGCAGCAAAGCCCACCCCTGCCGAAACGGCTATGCCTGTTGCATCTGCCGAGGCGGTAGCGCCTGCTACACCTACGGAGGCTGCTGCGGCCCCTTCGTGGATCACACGCTTGAAGCGCGGCCTGGCTAAAACCAGTTCGGGCTTGATGCAGGTATTCACCGGAACGCGCGTGGATGATGCCTTATTTGAGGAGTTAGAGTCAGCGCTGCTGATGGCCGATGCGGGCATCAAGGCCACAGAGTATGTTTTGCAAGATCTCAAACGCCGTGTCAAAGCTACCGGTGCCACTGAAGTGCCTGCGGTGAAAGCGTTGCTGATAGAGGCATTGGCCGAATTGCTTGGCCCGCTACAACAGCCTTTGGTTTTACAAGATCAAGGCCCCACGGTGATGATGACGGTGGGTGTGAATGGCGCTGGCAAAACCACTACTATTGGTAAGCTCACACGTCATTTTGCCGATGAGGGCTTGAGCGTATTGCTGGCCGCAGGCGATACCTTTCGTGCCGCCGCACGCGAGCAATTGGCAGCATGGGCACTGCGCAATGATGCGCAAGCCGCAGGTCAGGGGGCGGCTGCGCGCGTGGATATTGTCAGCCAAGAAGGTGCCGACCCCAGCGCCGTGAGCTTTGATGCTGTTCGTGCAGGCATGGCACGAGGCAAAGACGTGGTGATTGTGGATACGGCGGGCCGATTGCCCACTCAACTGCATTTGATGGAAGAGCTGAAAAAAATTCAGCGGGTGATTGGGAAGGCCTTGCCCGAGGCCCCGCATCAGGTGCTGTTGGTGGTGGATGGCAACACGGGCCAAAATGCCTTGGCGCAAGTGCAAGCCTTTGATCAGGCCTTGGGTCTGACGGGTTTGGTGATTACCAAATTAGACGGAACAGCCAAAGGCGGCGTGCTGGCGGCGATTGCTTTGTGGGCAAGGCAACGCGTGAATGTGCAAGGCCAGGCATGGCCATTGCCGGTTTACTTCATTGGTGTGGGTGAGCAGCTTGAAGACTTACAGCCTTTTGATGCCCGTGCATTTGCACAGGCACTTTTGCAGTGATGCGGTTTTAGAACTTCATGCCGGGCGGCATCATGCCCTTCAATGCGCCCATTTTCTTCATCATTTTCATGAGCCCGCCGCCGCTGAATTTTTTCATCATGCTTTGCATTTGTTCAAACTGGGTCAGTAGGCGGTTCACCTCTTGAATTTGTACTCCTGCGCCGCTGGCAATGCGGCGTTTGCGGCTGGCTTTGGATTTTCCCTCCAGCAGCAAAGCAGGGCGGCTGCGCTCTTGCTGCGTCATGGACTGAATAATGCCCTCCATGCGCATCATGTCTTTTTCGGCTTTGTTCAAATCGGCCTGGCCCGCGCGTGCGGTTAATTCGCTGGGGAGCTTGTCCATCAAGTTGGATAGCCCGCCCATTTTCTTCATTTGACTGAGCTGAGATAGAAAGTCATTCAAATCAAATCCACTGCCTGATTGCAGCTTTTGTGCGAGTTTTTCAGCGGCAGCGGTATCTACCCCTTTGGTGACTTCTTCCACCAAAGCTACAATATCGCCCATGCCCAGAATGCGACCGGCATGGCGCTCAGCATCAAAAACTTCGAGGCCATCCATTTTCTCGGAGGTGCCGGCAAATTTAATCGGCACACCCGTGATACTGCGCACCGATAGGGCCGCACCCCCACGGGCATCGCCATCCATTTTGGTCAGCACAATACCGGTTAGGGGCAGTGCCTCTTTGAAGGCGCGAGCGGTGTTGATGGCATCTTGACCTTGCATGGCATCCACCACAAATAGCGTTTCAACCGGATGGAGCACACTGTGCAAGGTTTGGATTTCAGCCATCAGCGCTTCATCAATGGCTAAACGGCCAGCGGTATCGACCAACAAAACATCAAAGAAATGGCGTTTGGCGTAATCAAGAGCGGCCAGGGCTATGTCACGGGGCTGCTGTTGTGCATGAGATTCAAACCACTGCGCACCTACTTGGGCGGTGACGGTTTTGAGCTGTTCAATGGCCGCAGGGCGGTAAACGTCGGCAGATACTGTGAGCACTTTTTTCTTGCGCTGGTTAATCAAGTGCCGAGCCAACTTGGCGGTGGTGGTGGTTTTTCCTGCACCTTGTAAGCCCGCCATCAGTATGATCGCCGGTGGCTGCGCCGCTAGGTTGATATCGCTGACACCCTCGCCCATAATAGCCTTGAGCTCTTGATGCACAATACCTACCAAGGCTTGTCCTGGATTGAGGGAGCCTATGACCGTTTGACCTAGGGCTTTTTCCTTAACGCGGGCGATAAAGTCGCGCACAACGGGTAAGGCTACATCGGCTTCGAGCAAGGCCATGCGGACCTCGCGCAACATATCTTGGATATTCGATTCGGTAATACGGGCGTGGCCACGTAGCGTTTTAACAATACCGCTTAAACGATCGGTCAGGGTAGAAGCCATTTTTTATGAATAAACCTTGTCAGGAAATGTGAAGAATCTGTCGTGCTGAAAGTACACTCAAAGCATGAGTGTATCTTCTACATGGGTATTTTTGAATTTTCAGGGTTGGCCCGCCGTGCTAACCTTAGCCGCCATGGTGGCTTACATAGCCTCAGCCTTGATGCGTACAGCCAAAGAGGGCGTGTTATCAGGCTTATTCGGCTTGGGCTGGTTGTTGCATGGTTTGGTTTTGCTGGCCGATGTGTTGGGTTGGGCGCGGCCCGATGCCAGTGTGCGCTTTGGCTTTGGCCCAGCCCTATCGGGTACGGTGTGGTTGATTGTACTGCTGCTCAGTATTGAAAGCCATTGGGTTCCGCTAGCCTTGGTTCGGCGCTTGTGGGCGGCTTGGGGGGTATTGGCCCTGTTGGTGCTGGCATGGGTGCCGGGCGATATAGTGTTGAATATGCAATCGCGCTGGGTGGCCCTGCATTTGGCGGTGGGCATGGCGGCCTATGGTGTGCTGGGGGCGGCTTTGATGCATGCGGTTTTGTTACACATGGCCGAGCGCGGTATGCGGCAAAAGTTGACTCAACCCGCAGTGACCAGTTTGCCCATCATGCGGCTTGAGCGTTTGATGTTTCGTTTGGTGCTGGTGGGTTTTAGCTTGCTCAGTGCCGTGCTGGGGTTGGGTTGGGTAACTGCTCACCAGTATTTGCAAGCGTGGCATTGGGATCATAAAACCCTATTCGCCCTGCTGGCATGGCTGAGCTTAGCCATGTTGTTGGTAGGGCACTATGCCTGGGGTTGGCGTGGTGTGCGTGCAGCCTATTGGGTATACGCAGGTGCAGCCCTGTTGTGTTTATCGTATATGGGTTCACGTTTTGTTTTGGAAGTACTTTTGCAGCGAACAGTAGGGTGATGAAAAATGTGGGCTCGGTTTTTGTGGCTATTGGCAATAGTGGGTTTGGTGTTTTGGTGGCTAAAAAACCGCCGGATTCTTGGCGGGGCTGTACCGCCTAGTCAAAAAACAAAGTCTAAACCCATCAGTCAAGCCACAGTGTCTTGCGCATATTGTGGCTTGATTGTGCCTGCCACTGAGGCCCTGACTTTGCCTGGTTTATGGGCTAAATTCGCATCACGCCAGCGCCTTTATTTTTGTAGTGAGGCGCATTTGCAGCAATACCAAAAGCAGCGGTCCAAGTAGCATGATGATTGATCATTGGGTGTAAGCAATCATGAGTATCAATCATCAAGCTCAGCCTGTATGGCAGAGCGGCTGGTGGAGCCAGGCTCAGCCTTGTTCGTCGCCGAATTTTGGGGTGCGACCTGAGGGCACGTGCATCGATATGGTGGTGATTCATTCCATCAGTTTGCCGCCCGGGGTATACGGCGGGCCGGAAATTGAGCAACTTTTTTGTAATATGTTGGATTGGGATGCTCACCCCTATTTTGCAGCCATTCGGGGTTTGGAAGTTTCGGCGCATTTTGTGGTGCGCCGCCAAGGTCAGTTGTTGCAGTTTGTTTCGTGTGATGATCGTGCTTGGCATTCGGGACGTTCGGTTTGGCAAGGTCGCCCCGAGTCCAATGATTACGCTATCGGCATTGAACTCGAAGGGCTAGAAGGCGACACCTTTGAGCCAGCCCAATATGCCACTTTGTTGCGCCTGATAGCAGCGCTGCGCGAGGTGTATCCCTTACGCGACATTGTTGGGCACGAGCATATAGCGCCGCAGCGCAAACATGACCCAGGCCCAGGATTTGATTGGGAGCTTCTGCGTCACCATAGCGCTTGTGCCGGATTGGTCTTAGCTGGCTGATGCGCCAGCGATCTCAAAAAAAAGACTACCTATAGCGTTTGTTCGTGTGAATAAACGCTATAGGTAGTGTAAAGTAATGTACCAGATGAAGGAGATTGATATGAAAACCGACCCCATTTCGGCGGTATTACCGGGCGCCAACCCCGATGCCCAAAGCCGCGCTTATCACGATTATCAAATTATTCGCCGCAATGGTGCGGTGGTACCTTTTGAGCCCAGCAAAATTGCCGTGGCTTTGATGAAGGCCTTTTTGGCGGTGCGTGGGACGCAAGGTGCAGCCTCGGCCAGTGTGCGTCAAACCGTTGAGGATTTGACCGAGGCCGTGGTGCGTGCTTTGATGCGTTCACGCCCGGGCGGAGGCACATTTCATATCGAAGATGTGCAAGATCATGTAGAGCTGGGCTTGATGCGCGGTGGGCATCATGAGATTGCTCGAGCCTACGTGCTGTACCGTGAGCGCCGTGCGCAAGAGCGTGTGCAGCAAGGGCAAGTGCCTGTCAGCCCTGAAGCTGTAGGTATTTCGGTATTGGAAGGTGGTCAGCGGGTACCTCTAGATGAGAAGCGCTTGCACAATTTGATTGAATCGGCATGCCAGAATTTAGGTGCTGATGTCAAAGCACAACCAATTCTGGCAGAAACCCGTCGCAATTTATACGATGGCGTACCGATGGAAGAGGTGTACAAGGCCGCTATTTTGGCGGCACGCACTTTGATAGAAAAAGAGCCGGCTTACACGCGTGCGACTGCACGCTTGTTGTTGCACACCATCCGCCGTGAAGTATTGGGTATTGAAGTGGCTGCAGCCGATGTGAATCAGGCGTACACCGATAGCTTTGCCCGTTGTATCAAAAAGGGCGTAGAGGCGGATTTATTAGATGAAAAATTACTGCAGTTTGATTTGGCTAAGCTAGCTGCTGCCTTGAAGCCAGAACACGATTTGAAGTTCGATTACTTGGGTTTGCAAACCCTGTATGACCGCTATTTCCTGCACGTGAACAAAACTCGGATTGAGCTGCCGCAAACCTTTTTTATGCGGGTGGCCATGGGCTTGGCCCTGAATGAGATTGATCGGGAAGCGCGTGCCATTGAGTTTTACAACGTGCTTTCAAGCTTTGATTTCATGAGCTCTACGCCGACTTTATTTAATAGTGGTACCAAGCGTTCGCAATTGTCGAGCTGTTACCTCACTACTGTGGCCGATGATCTCGATGGCATATACGAAGCCCTCAAGGAAAATGCCTTGTTATCGAAATACGCCGGAGGTTTGGGCAATGACTGGACCAACGTGCGGGCCCTGGGTTCGCATATCAAAGGCACCAATGGTGAAAGCCAAGGCGTTGTGCCATTCTTGAAAGTGGTGAACGATACCGCTGTGGCTGTGAATCAAGGGGGCAAGCGCAAAGGGGCGGTATGTGCTTATTTAGAAACCTGGCACTTGGACATCGAAGAGTTTCTAGAGCTACGCAAAAATACGGGTGATGATCGCCGTCGCACTCATGACATGAATACCGCCAATTGGATTCCCGATTTGTTCATGAAGCGGGTGATTGAAGGGGGTGATTGGACCCTGTTCTCGCCTTCTTCCTGCCCTGATTTGCACGACTTATTCGGACAAGACTTTGAGCGCGCTTATATCTCCTACGAGGCACGTGCTGACCGTGGCGAAATTCAGCCGTTCAAGCGTGTGCCGGCCAAAGACTTGTGGCGCAAAATGTTGTCGATGTTGTTTGAAACAGGCCATCCTTGGATTACCTTCAAAGACCCCTGCAACATTCGTTCACCGCAGCAACATGTGGGTGTGGTGCACTCTTCTAATCTGTGTACGGAAATCACGCTGAACACCAACGAAACGGAAATTGCCGTTTGTAATTTGGGCTCGGTGAATTTGGCGCAACACCTGTGTGATGATGCCAAGGGTAGTAAAAAGCTGGATCAAGAAAAGCTACGTAAAACCATCTCTGTGGCCATGTCGCCGGCCCAAGACATGGTGTTCCGATGCTTCTCAAATGTAATTCTGCCATCTCGAAGACTCGAGCCTATCGCTGTGCAACACGGAGCACGCGTTGTAGGACTAAGCGCTGGCCCTGGCCCCCAGATTACATGGTGGGTGAAAGTGGCGACCTCGCCCCACAATGATCACCTCAACTTGAGTGGTCACCGCATTGATCAATTCTTGGACAACATCAACACAACCGAATTCCGTCCGGCAGTACGGCTGCTTTGCAGTAGCTCAACGCAATCTATGTCCGGTTGGAACCGCAAGGTG
>JAUMCS010000117.1:0-7990 GCA_032122355.1 Burkholderiaceae bacterium | reverse complement strand
ACCCGTCAATGGCAAGGAAATCAAGCAGTTTGGCTCAACCCCAAAAAAGAGCGGAGCCATCCCTTAAAAACTATGGTCTAATTCACTAAAAAGCGGACATCTTTCGTGACAAACACCGCACACGACCTATCTGAAAGCGACTATGGTTCTGAACTCGTGGTTAGACCAGATACAATTGTTTATCAAGCATGCAGTATTGCAAAAAACAACCTCTCACTACTTACAAGTCTTGCGGTGCCAACAATCCTAAGCATTCAGGACTGGAGTCAACCATATGCAGTAATTCCGCATTTGAGAGAAATGCACGCTCTTTTAAAGGGCATTACATCTCATCGAGATGCAAAGGAGCACCCCTTAATGCTCCAGCCAGTTTGGAAGACACAAGGCAAGTCACCAGTCTTGTCTGACAACTGTCTTGATGCTTTTGTATGGAGTGATTTAGCACTGACAAACTTCATATTGGATATTGCCAACACGGGACATGACGCAACGAGAATTACACGGCAAACAAGAACCGTCATATGGCTATTTAAAATGCTTTTGGATGTTGCCCAAAATGGAAAGGTTTCTCATCATAAAGTGATTGACGAACTAACCTACAACACAAAAAACAACAAAGCCTTTGCATCTAGTGGAAATGTCACAAGTCGTTATATGTCTTGCCCAGAGTTAACCAAACCACGAATAAAAAAATCTGAAATTAAAAATATTATTTTAGGTAACGGGCAAGAATTGCTTAGCCCAGAAAGACGATTTGATGCAATTATCTACAACTCACCGGAATTATTTAAATGATGCGATGTGTTGACCTATTCTCTGGCTGCGGTGGTATGTCACTGGGATTTCAAAATGCCGGTTTTGATATCGTGGCATCTATTGATAACTGGCTACCAGCCATTGAAGTTTACAAAACGAATTTCAAGCATCCTGCCTACCAATTTAATTTGTCTGATTCAGGCGAGGCATCAAAAATAGTTAAAGGTCACAAACCTGAAATCATCATTGGCGGCCCGCCTTGCCAAGACTTTTCAAGTGCCGGAAAAGAGATATTTCATTAGGGCGGGCAGATTTAACCTACTCATACCAAGAGATAATCTGCAAAGTAAAACCTGAGTTTTTTGTCATGGAAAATGTTGAGTTGATTACAAAGAGTCATATTCTGAAAGATGTAATTGAGTCTTTTAAGTCAACCGGCTATGGACTAACTGCAGTTACATTAGATGCCTCCTACTGCAAGGTGCCTCAAAAACGACATCGCTTTTTTCTCATTGGGCACCTAAAGGGAAAGAATAATTTCTTATTAGGTACTTTGCTAAAGAATCTGTCCAAAGAACCAATGACTCTTCGGGACTACTTTGGTGGTGAACTCGGGCTTGACTACTACTACCGCCATCCCCGAAATTACAACAGAAGAGGAATTTTCGGCATTGATGAACCCAGCCCCACCATTCGTGGCGTCAATCGTCCGATTCCTGCGGGATACAAACCCACCTCTTGTGATCCAGAAGGTGTAACCCTAAAAGACTTAAGGCCACTAACAACTGAGGAAAGAGCCAGAGTTCAGACATTTCCAAAACACTTTAAGTGGTTAGGAACAAAGACAGCAAAAGAGCAAATGATAGGCAATGCTGTGCCGGTTAATCTTGCAAAGTTCGTTGGCACCGCAATCCTTGAATATTGCAAAAACGGAATTATTGAAGTATCTGGTCAGGCTGATATGTTTGAAGCAGATCTTCAAATTCCAAAGACAACACTAAATAGAATGCGTGACAATTTACGCTCTTGTCATCTTAAATGGCGGGTTTAAGCACAATCTGCTCAGGTCAAAGATGAACACCGACAGTTACCGATTTAAAGATGCAGGTGGCGAAGATCTCGTGCCCTTATACGAAGCCAAAATGATTCCCCGCTGGGCGACTTACACGCTAGAGGCCGACAGCCGCGATGTGACCGATGCCGAAAAAGCCGACCCCGCCTATGCCGTTACCCCGCGTTATTGGGTGAGCAAAGCCGAAGTGGAAGATCGCCTTGTTAAACGTGACCGGGAGGACAATGTGATCTGGAGCTGGGATCGCCAATGGTTGATGGGTTGGCGGAATATTGCTCGAAGCACCGACGAGCGTAGCTTCATCGGGGCTGTGTTCCCACGTATAGGCGTTGGCCATTCGATGCCACTATGGTTCATTCAAAATCAGCCTCCGTTTGCCGCAGCCTATTTGGCAAATATGTCAGTGCTAGTTTTTGACTATGTAGTTCGGCAAAAACTGGGAGGGACAAACATGACTTACGGCTACTACATGCAGTTCCCTGTCCT
Organism: Burkholderiaceae bacterium; assembly: GCA_032122355.1. Classification (GTDB taxonomy): domain Bacteria; phylum Pseudomonadota; class Gammaproteobacteria; order Burkholderiales; family Burkholderiaceae_C; genus RFTU01. Next base: position 5,676 of record JAUMCS010000117.1, on the reverse strand, counting down.
TCCGCCAGACCACTACTCCAAATCCGACCTCGCTTTTATCACCCCACGCGTGCTGGAACTCACCTACACCGCCCACGGCCTGAAACCGTGGGCACAAGACTTGGGCTTTGAAGGCGAACCCTTCGCCTTCAACCCCACCCGCCGCGCCATCCTTCGCGCCGAACTCGACGCCTACTACGCCAAACTCTACGGCCTCACCCGCGACGAGCTGCGTTACGTCCTCGACCCTGCCGATGTGATGGGTGAAGACTACCCCTCAGAAACCTTCCGCGTGCTCAAAAATAAGGAAATGCGAGAATACGGCGAATATCGCACCCAACGGCTGGTGCTGGAGGCTTGGGATCAATTAGAAACAGGAGAATTGTGCAGATGAAGTTTCATTTTGAAAATTTAGGCTTATTAGATCAAGTTGATCTTCAACTGGCTGACCTCACGCTGATTTGCGGTGAAAACAATACCGGTAAAACCTACGCCACTTATGCTGTTTATGGCTTCTTGCGTAGCTGGCGGAGTATTTTGCGCTTTGTGCTTGAAGATGAAATTAATGCACTGCTTAAAGACGCACAGCAGTACCGCATTGATCTAGCCCTAATGTTTGAAGGCAAGGTTGATGCTTATTTGGCGAAAATGGGCAATGAATATGTAAGTGGTTTACCCCGGGCATTTGCTACCGATAGCCATGTTTTTGAAAAAACCATATGTGCCATTAGCAGCTGCAAAACAACCGATTTTCTAACGCAAGGCTACCAGCGAACAGTACAAGCGGGTACGAGTGGCAAAGTGTTGGCCACCCTTAAAAAAGAAGCCGGCAGCGCAATGCTTGATGTCCTGGTGGCGGATGCTGAAGTGCTGCAACAGCCTTTTGGTGGTTTGAACGATTTCATGGCGGATGCCATTGCCGACATCGTGTTTGCACAACACTTGCCGCGTGTGCACATAGCCAGCGCGGAACGCACCGGTGCCGCTATTTTCCGTAAAGAGCTGGACATGGCGCGTGCTCGCATGCTCAAGGCCATTCACCAAATGGACTCCAAAGAGCTAAAACGCAATCCGTTCAAAATTCTTCAAGAGATCGACGGCGGCTACGCTTGGCCAGTAGAAGATAATGTCGACTTTGTGCGCCAGCTTGAAGACATCGATAAGCGCACAGGCAAGTTGGCCGAAGCTCATCCCGAATTATTGGCTGCATTTGATGCCATCATCGGCGGCAGTTACAAGGTGATAAAGCAGCAGCTGGTATTTCAGGCTAAGGGCGTGGGTAAGCCACGGTTCACCATGAACGAAGCATCGAGCTGCATTCGCGCCTTGCTGGATGTGGGCTTTTACTTGCGCTGCAGGGCGCAGCCTGGCGACCTGTTCATCATTGATGAGCCCGAACTGAATTTACACCCCAAAAACCAACGGGCTTTTGCCCGTTTGGTAGCCCGTATGGTGAATGCGGGCATCAAGGTGTTCATCACCACCCACAGCGACTATCTGATCAAGGAGCTGAACACCTTGATTATGCTGAATCAGCGCACCAACCATACCCAAGCTGTGCAACGGCAATACGATTATGAAGATGCCGAGCTGATCGACCCTCAGCAGATACACCTGTACATGACGGGCACACAAAAAGCAGTGGTTGGGCGCGGTAAGGTGCGCACATTGATACCGGCAAAAATCTACCCAGACCAAGGCATTGAGGTGGGCACCTTCGATGACACCATCGAAACCATGAACACCATTCAAAATGAAATTATGTATGGCGGAGAGATTTGATGGCGTTAACGGAACATTTGCAACAATTGCATGATTCCCTTTCTTGTTCCACCTACAACGGTGGTCAGCATACTCATGTGCTGATTAACGAAACAGACCCATTGGCAAAACTGAAGTCAGTTACGCTTACCGCTTCTAACGGTGATTGGTTCAGTTTTGACCCCGACAAAGGCAGGGGCAACCCAGCAAAAATGTCGCCGCTGTTGGCAACTGGTGCTGGTCACGATCATCACCGTGCCTGCGATTGTGTCGTGCTGGTGAACCGCGACAACCAGATAACTGCGCTGTATGTGGATTTGAAGTCTGGCAACCCCGTGGGTTATACAGGCCAATTCAAAAGCACGCGACAGTTTGTGCGGTATGCCTTGGGGTTACTGGAAGAGTTTCATGGCATCAAGCTCACGCTGGCAGAAGAGCGCTTCGTGGTGCTGTACGGCGGCAAACCCGCATTGCTGAATAAAACAACCACCGTGCCGAAGCCCGAACAGCTTGGAAAAACGCAACCCGACAAGCCGCATAAGCGCTTAGTGACTCAGCCTGCCAAGCTGTATTTGAAGGAATTACTGGCTTGATGAAATACGCTGAATTCTCCGACTTCATCCGCATCTCTCACACCCCACACCTTGCCTGGCTAGGCGAAGGCTCGCCTCGCGCCAAGCTCGTTCGCCCCGATTTCACGCAAGCCAACTACACCCACTGGCGCAAGCGGGCGATTGAGTGGAACCGAATTCAAATTGATAGTTTCAAGGGATAACCGATGCCTCTGTTTACAACCTTAACTACTGAGCGCATATGCTCTGAAATTGATGCTGCCAAGTATCACGTAATCATGGCCGCGCCTGGTATTGGTATTCCGGTGGCAGATGCCTTGTTACGGGCCATGCACCGACTGTCACAAGGTGCTGTGCAAGTGGTTCTGGATGTGTCGCCGAGCGTGGCGCGCTTGGGGTACGGCGCGCACGCCGCGGTCGAAAAACTCGTTTCGGCGGGTATTTCTCTGCACCAGCATGAAGGGCTGCGGATCGGGGTTCTGATTTGCGACGATACAGGCTGGAGCTTTGCAAGCTCTCCCAGCTTAGTGGAGGCTAACCCCGCTGGCGACAGCGATGGATTTAATGCGATTGCCCTGACAGCTGCACAGGTGGTGGTCTTGCGCGCGGAGTTGCCTGCCATCAACAAGAATGAACAGAAAGCGGTCCGGATGAGTATCTATCAATCAAAATTTGAATCTGCTGCTTTTACCGCCTCAAATTGGGTGCAAAAAGGTGTTGAGCTATTTGAGTCTGCAAAGATGTTCGAGCCCAAGATCCTGCAGCTTTGGGAGTATTGGCGGGTCAAATCCAGAGGTGAGCAGGCTGATCACGTTCCTGATTATTTTCACGGTACATACTTCATGTTGATGTCCTTCTCAATCGAGAACTTTCTAAAGGCTGCTTTGATTCAAAGGGGTGAAAGTGGTCAAAGTGGTGATATCGATGACAGGATTGGTTATAAGAGAATTTTTCGGTCGTGTGTAGCAGAAGGAAAGAAATCAAAAAAATGCTTTCCGGACGATTTGAAAACACATGATTTATGGGACTTAGCCGAGAAAGCAAAATTAGAGCTACGCGAAGGAGAGGAGGATCTATTGCGCAGATTATCCCGCTGCGCTGAGTGGGCTGGCCGGTATCCATCACCGCTGCGATACGAAGAAATGTCTGGCACCGAGAAATTCGCCAATGGCGAAATCTATTCTTTGGACTGGTTTGGTAAAAATGATGTTGCGAAGCTGAATGAGTTTATTCCGTCGCTTCCGAAACGTCTGAGGCTGCATACAATGCACTGGGAGGGCGATAACAAATGAGCATCATGCAGCAATCAAGTAAGGCGCAAGACAGAACTCTAGGCGTCTGGTTTCAGAATATCCAGCAAGGCATGGTGAAGCTGCCTCGATTTCAACGCTTTGAGGCGTGGGATCGCGGTCGAATTACAAGCTTTCTAAACACTATCATCAACAATCTGCCGGTGGGTGTGACTTTGGCCCTTGAAGTCGCAGGGCAAGAAAAATTTGTATCGCGCTACATCTTCAGTTCAGACCCTACTCAGCCAGGTACCGTTACTCAGCATCTATTAGACGGCCAACAACGGTTGACTGCGTTTTGGCGTTCGATGCATAACAACTATGAATTGGAGACATTCTTTATCTATCTGCCGCAGTTTGATGGGGGCCAAAGCAAGTTGGGCTCGGAAGTAGAAATCCGCTGCATTCCTCGCTGGGTCAATAAGCACCAACTGCGGATGCCGCGTTGGGCTGAGGAGCCTGCACAGTGTTTCAAGCGTGGTTTGCTCCCGGTAAATTTGCTTCGCCCGGGTGATATTTCGCCGGAAATCGACCTTTGGTTGAACGATGCAACCAAACTCTTGGAGCCGGCGGATACAGACCCAGATGCGCTGACCAAGTACAAGGCTTATACCGCCACGCGGGAGAAGATTAAGGCGGAAATTACCGCGTTGAGAGAGCGTGTGGCGTTTTTCAATCTTCCTTACCTTTCCTTGCCTGCGGATACCAGCAAGGATGTGGCTTTGCAGGTGTTCATCAATATGAATACCAACAGCAAGCCATTGTTGCTGTACGACATCATCGTGGCCGAGGTGGAAAGTGTGGCAGAGGAGTCGCTCCATACGCTCGAAGCCAGCTTGAATGAAAAGTGTCCAACGGCCAGTCGATATGGCAACTTGTCCGATCTGATCTTGTCTACCTCGGCGCTACTACAGGAAAAGTTGCCCAATACGCGCGGGATGATTGAGATGGACAAAAGGCAGTTGCTAGCCAACTGGCCTAAGCTGGAGCGCGGTCTTGAGCGAATGGCGAACTTTTTGGATGGTCAGGGGGTATTCGATGAAACCAGGTTGCCAACAAATGCCGTTCTGGCTGTGATCGCCGCTGCTTACGAGTTAATCCCAGACGACGGTGATTTCTTAGCAAAAGCGGAAAAATTGCTGCGCAAATACCTCTGGTCCGCATTCTTTACTGACCGGTACGAAAACACGGCAGCATCGCGTGCGTTTGCAGACTTCAAGGCTATTAAAGCTCTGCTAAAGAACCGGAGTTTTTCTGACAACGAGTTGTCGACGATACCAGCACTAAACCGAGCTGAGTTTCCGCTGGCCGATGTTGATTCCCTGATGGCTGCTGGCTGGCCAAAGGCGTCGGGTATCAAAGCCCGCGCGATTTTGGCGGTAGCCACATACTTTGGTGCGATCGATTTCGCGGACCACAAGCCAGCCACATACGGGAGCATTCAGAAACGCGAGTACCACCATGTATTCCCGGATGCACTGCTCTCTGAAGCTGACATCCGGAGTGACCGAGCGCTGAACTGTGCGCTGATCACATGGAAGACTAACCGCATCATTGGGCGCAAGGATCCGTTGGAGTATCTCGAAGAGCGTGTTCAGTGGGCCGATGAAAAATTAGTGCGCGAGCGTTTGAATTCTCACTTGATTTCATACGACCTGCTGTCAAAAGCACATTATGCAGGTATGAATCGCGATGATTTTAAACAGAAACTGGAGGCTGACTTCAACGAATTCCTGAGAGATAGAGCCAATTTAGTCATTGCGGCAATGAATTCGTTGACGGAAGGGGATAGTCCCGCGCTGGAGGGTTTGTTGGCTACACAGCAAAAAGGGAACGCTAATGCGTGACACCGTAAAAAAACTGTGGCGTTGGTCGCTTTGCCTAAATGTTCGTGAGCGTACTGTAAAAGATGCCGCTGAGAGGTTGCAAATGAGTATGCGTACAACGGTGTCAAACCAATTTAGAAATGTCCGCTATTTGCGCAAATTAGAAATGTCCTCGTTGGATTGAGCGAAGCGATTAAAAGTACTCATTCTAAATGGATAGTGGGAGCCCCGACATGGGGTCGGAAGAGT
>JAUMCS010000116.1:0-2491 GCA_032122355.1 Burkholderiaceae bacterium | reverse complement strand
TTTGCAAGCACTCAGGGCCAACAATAAATTACAGGCCGCAGCCAGCCTAATACGGCTGACCAACAGCGCAGAAATTGCCAGCAACAAAATGCCCACACTGGGTGCCGTGGGTACGGGTATTTCTGGGGCGGTATCAGTACTCAGCGCACTTGACGCTTGGGGTGATGCCAGCGATGGCCAGCGCATTGCACTCACGGCCCGCACCATACTGGGTGCCAACGAAATTGCCAAAGCCTTTAGTGCGGATGGTAAAACCGGCTTCCTCGATTCCAGTGCAGCCCTAGGCGGGCTGCAAGGCCTGAAAATCGCCCGCTATGCCGGTGCATGGGCAGATGCCGCCAATGATTCCATATTTGACCATGAACACACTTTCATCCTGGCGGCTTAACTTCGCTCCCCTCCTTGGAGTCACCCATTTGGGGGTGTGGATGCTGAAGGCGTGCGGATAGGATATTGAGTTGAACTGAAAATTCAAGTTGTTTAGTTGTTTGAGGTTTTTAGTGATGAAGAGAATGATTTCTGTATTGATGAGCATGATGGCCTTGATGGCGATGTTGAATGTTCAAGCACATGCTCAGGGCAAAAAAGTTGAAACCGATGAAGAACGCACCAAGCGTTGCCCTGAGGGGCAATACGCGGGGCCATACGAAGGGGCACGGCGTTTTTATCAAGGGTGGGTTCAGTTTACAGCCTTATGAATGCCTGCTTTATCTCGCCAAACCATTCACTGGCCAATGGCAATAAAAATACGTCGCAAAAGTCAACGCTCAGAAAAATGAAGATGAACAGAAAAACAGCATTACTGGTTTTGAGCAGCTTTTTGGCGGGTTTGAGTCTGAATGGCTGCGCCAGCTCTCAACAAGGAAAGATCGTGAACCATTCTTTTGAATTCAATGCGCACTTGGATAGCCCTGAGGTGCAAGTATTGAACTATGAATACAGCACTCAAAAGCCGACTAAAGATCAATTATTAGGCGTTGGAGGTAATCGTGTTCCACAAGCCAGCCACATCTCGGGCGGTTTTCCGCGCGGCGATTTTGTGTATATGAAGTGGCGCATCCGTAGCACAGGTGAGGAGTATGAAGACCGAGTGGACTTGCGTGGGCGTTTGCCTGCAGACATCAGCAATCAAAGGATTTATTGTGTGCTCGATGGTGCGCAGCTGTATGTTCTTTTGACACCACTGGATTACTACAGACAAAAAGTAAGCACGGAAGAGATGACCAAAGTGAGGGCTGAGGCCAATACGCCGCTAAAACGATTTCTAGCTTGGAACCTTCTCTACCGAGTCAAGCAAATTTACCCCGACCCCATAACTCAACTGCGATAAACACAAAAGGAAGACACCATGAGCGAGATTAGCAAAATATTGGACGCTGCAGAAATAGCGCGGGCGCAGCAACAAGCCTTAAATGTGAGCAACAGTGTCAAGGCCGCGGTTAGCGTGGGAAGCTTTGTGTTTTATGCCGGCTTTGACGGCACCAACAACAACCGCGATAACTTGGCCTTGTCAGGGACGACACAAAGCACAGCGGTTGGGTTGTTGGCTGAACAAGCCCGGGCATTACAGGAAACTAATAGCAATATTAGAGTCCAATACTACCCGGGCCCCGGCACAGAAGAATCGATTTACGGGTCGTCGCTCTTGCCCGGTGCGGTCACGGCGGAGGCACTTAGGGTCGCGGAGCAGGCTTATACACATTTCAAAGATTCGGCTGAACGGTGGCTTGCCGCGAACCCCGGCGGTACGGTTAGCGTGATGGATGTAAGTTTTAGCCGAGGCGCTATCGCCAGTGTGGCATTTAAGCAGCTGGTATATCAACGCGGTTTAGTCGATAGTAGTGGCCGAGTCATTATTGAGCCAGGAAATGTAGAGTTTGCCCCGAGTTTGATGATTGATCCTGTAGCCACAGGGGCTTTTGGTAATTTGGCTTTGCCGCCTGGGGCAGCGGAACACACTGTCGTAGTTCGTGCAGAAAACGAACAACGCTCAGCATTCAAAGCGGCAGACTTTGGTAATCAGGGAGAGACTTATGTGGGTGTCACAGGCAACCACGGCGATGTTGGAGGATTTTACGACAACGGTTTGGGCGGCATTTACCTCAAAGAATATGTCGAGTTCTTTCGCAACGCTGGCATTAATTTGGCTGATTTACCGGCTGAGCGTGTATACGCGGAAGGGTGCACAGTAGCCATACATGCCGAAGAAACTGTATATGGTTTACCTTGGCCCACATACGAAGGCCCAAGGCAAACCGATGCGGTGGCCACGCCTGTGTGGGAACAGCGGTTTGACGATGGCAGTGCATTATTGGTGTTTGATGACCTTTGGGGAAAACGAACCTATAGCACTCAAGACACAGAGGGAAATTGGGGTCAAATTGAGGTGGTGTCAGCAAGCCAAGCCCAGCATGTTGAACTACAAGGCCAAGCAGCCTTAGCGGGTTTAGATCTTATAGAAGCCTTACGGCATAACAACAAAACAGGCACC
>JAUMCS010000115.1:0-1753 GCA_032122355.1 Burkholderiaceae bacterium | reverse complement strand
GAATGGCAAAAATGAGTGCTATGGCTTCTTCATCAAATCCCTGACTTTTTGCAAAATCCACCAATGCAGAGTCTGATGTTGGTGAATCGGGGGTAATCTGGGTAATCACGTTCAGCTCTGTACTGATCGGAAGCCTCACCCACGGATTGGATATGCTTCGAATAGGTAAGGGTACGAGCGGCGGATTGAGCATCTCAAAAAACGCAACGTTTGTTGTCGTTGACGCTTCACCGCCTAATACGGCATCTGGCTGGGTAGTGGCGCTATCTTTGCTCGCCAACGGGACATCTAAGCCTGTTTTGGGGCCTCGGATCAGGAGGGTTGAATCCAAGAATAGCTGATCAAATGGTGTTTGTGTTTCTGTGTTAGTGGGTTTTATCGCGCTAGCAGACGCAGCTACCGGTGCTTCTATACCAGTCAATGAGATATCGCTGAAGAGATGAGACATGATGTTTGCCTTGTTGACGTTAGTGAAGTGGCTGACTTCTAACCGAATGCCTAGCAAGTTTTGTGACCGGAAAAAAATAGCCGGTTTCATCTGTCCCCTCTGTCACTATATATCTTCTTCGATGGCTTCCTCAAACAATGACAATTGAGCTGGGTTGATGGCCTCAGACTTTGGGCCATAACGCAAATGACGCAGGAGCCGAATTTCATGATTGAGCGCATTGATCTGCGCTTGATGTTGCTGAATCTGAATACTATCTTGGGCTACTTTTTGCAGCAGGTTTTGCGCCAGCATGCGCAACTGAGTTTCATCTAACTGATCTAGTGATTTTGCATCTAAATTAACTGCACCGTTGGACGTGAAAACTAGAGGTAAAACAGTGCTTTGCGACATACTTCAATTATCGCAAAACCATGCCAAAAAGTCAATGATTTCAGGGGGTTTTTAGGCTGTTTTTGTGAGTATTTTTGATGCATTTTAGAGGGTAAAAATGTCAGCATTGTGCTGCAATTGTTGCCAGGGCAAACCCAGCGTGAGTGCTTGCCATTGAGCCTGTGACAAAGGCCAATGCGGAGTGTTTCCTGTGGGCCAATGCATGCACCCTTGATGCAGCCGCCGAGCGCACAGCCATATACCAAAGCCATCATGAACCAGCACTTTCATGCGGCTTGCGCGGGCATTGGCAAAGGCATAAGCGGTGTGTGGCTGGGCTGAGCCAAAGTGCGTGATAATTTGATGGAGTATGCGATCCATGCCGCAGCGCATATCAATGGGCGCAGCGGCCAAGTACCAGTGATCAACACGAATCATGCCAGCACCTCACGCAACCATAGTCCGCATTTTTGGGTTTGATCGCTTGGCCAGTCTACATGTGCCAACAGTGCGCCATTGGTTTTGCTTTGCAAGATCACTCGAATGTGCGGTACAGCCGATAGGTCCGGCGTAGATCGAGGCAATGCCGGTGCCATGGCTTTAACAAACGCATGCGTAACATTGTTGTGGTTGCGGTAGTTCAGCGGTAAACCTTGCAACTGCTTGCGCCGGCGAACCTCCCAACTGAGTTTGCCGCGCCAAGCACGTAGAGATTGGCCTTGTTGTTCAGCATACTTGACTAGGGGTAACCCACTGGCACGCCACGCTTGAATTTCTTGAAGTTGCTTCTCAATGTGCTGCCGCCGTGATTCGGTCATGATTATGGTTCCCTTGGTTAAAACCATAAGGGTCGCAAAAATTGGAACTCATGACAAGAGTGGTGGCGGCCGGATGGTTCCCTTATAAAGAGGGGCAATGCCCCCGATAAACGCG
>JAUMCS010000114.1:0-2522 GCA_032122355.1 Burkholderiaceae bacterium | reverse complement strand
GGCGGCACGAAAAGCGGTCGGTCAAACAGCTGGTAAATCACGACGCGCATCTCACGCGGCTAACCCTTCAGTCAAACCTGCAGGATTAGGAAAAAAAGCCAAGCGCCGGGGGTGAGCTGAATGCCTATATTCACTGCATAGTTTGGATTTTCGATGTTTCTTCAACTCCACCAAGTCAGTATTCAGTATGCTAATACAGCTCATGCTGGTGCGCCTAACGATGGCCGTGCTGCTGTATCTCGGGTGACTTTAGGGCTTCAAGAAGGGCAAATCGGTGTACTTATAGGCCCATCTGGTTGCGGTAAAACATCGTTATTGCGATCGGTTGCTGGCCTAGAAAAGCTGAGCGCAGGATGGATTAGCATACGTAATCAAGCCATCAGCCAAGCTGGGGGTATTCACATAGCACCAGAACGCAGGCAAATTGGTATGGTGTTTCAAGACTATGCTTTATTTCCCCACCTGACTATCGCGCAAAACATTGCCTTCGGTCTACAGCATTTGGGGCGTGCCCAACGGCAAGCCCGAGTCATGGAAATGCTGGATTTGGTCGGTTTGGCTCATACGGCCAAGCGGGCACCTCATCAGCTTTCAGGTGGTCAGCAGCAGCGTATTGCCTTGGCACGCGCATTAGCTCCTGAACCCGCTTTACTTTTATTGGATGAGCCATTTTCCAGCTTAGACGTTGATTTGCGGGAACGCTTAGCACAAGACCTACGCGCTATATTGCATCAAACTCGAACCACTGCGCTATTTGTTACCCATGATCAACTGGAAGCTTTTGCCCTAGGCGATGTGATTGGTGTGATGAACCATGGGCAGCTTGAGCAGTGGGATACACCCTATACGCTTTATCACCGGCCGGTTAGTCGTTTTGTGGCTGATTTTATTGGCCATGGCGTATTTATTCCCGCCCAGATTGTTGCTTGTGCGCATGGCCCTTGTGTGCATACACCCCTAGGTGAGCTAGATGATCCCGCAGAATGCCCACTGCCATCGGCGTATCCCGAGGGTCAGTGCGATGTGTTGCTCCGTGCTGATGATATTTTGCACGATGATGCAAGCCCTTTTAAAGCGCGTATTGAGCGTAAGGCCTTTAGGGGTTCTGAGTTTTTGTATACCTTGCGCTTAAGTACGGGAGAACAGGTACTCACGCATGTTCCTAGCCACCATGATCACCAAATTGGTGAATGGATAGGCATACGCCTAGCCATGGATCATGTGGTGACTTTTGCCCGAAAAAACTAAGTTGAACTGGTTGTGCTAACCCCAGAGATGGGGGTTACCGGTAAGGCTACGTCACTACACTGCGCACGATTACGCAAGGTGTGATCCATCACCACCAATGCCAACATCGCCTCGGCAATAGGTGTTGCGCGAATGCCTACACAGGGGTCATGCCGGCCATAGGTTTCGACAATAGTGGGGTTCAGGGCTCGGTCAATCGATGGCTTGGGTAATCGAATGGAGCTAGTGGGCTTGATGGCAATGGTGACGCATAAATCTTGGCCTGTACTGATGCCACCGAGTACACCCCCTGCATGGTTGCTGCTAAAACCGTTAGGGGTGAGTTCGTCACCATGCACGCTGCCACGTTGGCTAACGCACGCAAAACCATCGCCAATTTCAACGCCTTTGACTGCGTTGATACCCATCATGGCATAGGCAATATCGGCATCGAGTTTGTCGAATAAGGGCTCTCCGAGCCCTACGGGCATATGCCGAGCTTCAATGTGTATGCGGGCTCCGCATGAATCCCCACTTTTGCGCAATTCATCCATATAGGCTTCAAGTTGAGCAATGTGAGATTGGTTGGCTGCGAAGAACGGGTTTTGAGTGATGTGGTCTGTACTTTCGAAGGGGATTTCGAGTTCGCCGAGTGCACCCATCCATCCGATGAACTCAGTTCTGTAAGCCTGCTTCAACCATTTTTTAGCGACGGCTCCTGCCGCTACCATCGGTGCAGTCAGGCGGGCAGAAGATCGGCCACCACCGCGCGGATCGCGAAGGCCATATTTACGCCAGTAGGTGTAGTCTGCATGGCCTGGACGAAAGGTATCGAGGATATTGCCGTAATCTTTGCTGCGCTGGTCGGTGTTGCGTATGAGTAGTGCAATCGGAGTTCCCGTAGTGTGCCCTTCATAAACGCCCGAGAGTATTTCAACCGTATCAGCCTCGTTGCGCTGGGTGACATGACGGCTGGTTCCAGGCCGACGGCGTTCAAGATCGGGTTGAATATCAGATTCAGATAAAGGCAGCCCAGGCGGGCATCCGTCAATCACGCAACCAATGGCGGGGCCATGGCTTTCGCCAAAATTAGTAACGCAAAAAATTTTGCCAAATGTGCTTCCAGACATCCTTCAATTGTAACAAGGAAGGGGAGATGTTTTTTGATTGTGGCCGCAATTTAGAAATGTCCGCTTTTAAGTAGGTATGCGCCAGATAAGAATGTCCTCTTGGAAAGATGGGGGGCATTGCATGGATCTGGTTCAAATGAGCAAAAGGGAATTAGAGCGCTACAC
>JAUMCS010000113.1:0-2771 GCA_032122355.1 Burkholderiaceae bacterium | reverse complement strand
GTCATGGAGCATTGCCCCGGCAGCAAATTCCCCATCCAAATGGTGCCACTTAATGCCGGCTGGAGCGACCTGGGCGCTTGGGATGCTGTTTGGCAAGTGCAGCCCAAAGACGCACACGGAAACGCCCATGTGGGCGACGTGCTGCACACCGATAGCCACAACACCCTTGTTCACGCCAGCAGCCGCCTGGTGGCGCTGGTGGGCGCGAGCGATTTGGTGGTGGTCGAGACCGCAGACGCCGTGCTGGTGGCCAGCAAGTCACGCAGCCAAGACGTCAAACACATCGTCAACCAACTCACCGCACAAAAGCGAGAAGAGCAAACCCTGCACCGCAAAGTGCACCGCCCCTGGGGCTGGTACGATAGCATTGACGAAGGTGGCCGATTTAAGGTTAAGCGCATCCAGGTTAAGGCAGGAGCCAGCCTGAGCTTGCAAAAACACCATCACCGTGCCGAGCATTGGATTGTGGTCAAAGGCACAGCAGAAATCACCAACGGTGAAAAAACCATCTTGCTTACCGAGAACCAATCAACCTACATTCCATTAGGCGAAGTTCACCGACTGGCTAACCCCGGTACGATACCGCTTGAAATCATCGAAGTGCAGTCAGGTAGCTACTTAGGCGAAGATGATATTGTCAGGTTTGAAGACACTTACGGGCGAAAGTGACGATGGCCCTTATTACTTTAAGTTCTGGTAAAAGTTTTCAGTCGTCAAACGGGGTGAGTATTCTTGAGTCGGCCGCGCAAAGCCAAATTAACTTGCCATACAGCTGTAAAACAGGGCGCTGCAGCACTTGCAAATGTAAAGTGATCAGCGGTGAGACAAAAGCATTGGTCGCTGAACTAGGATTGACCGAAAGCGAAAAAGCTGAAGGCTGGATTCTTAGCTGTGTACGAGAAGCCACTTCAGATGTGGTTTTAGAAGTTGAAGACTTAGGGGGCGTAGTTCTTCACCCTGCAAAGACACAAGTTTGCCGTATCAGCCGTTTGGAAAAGCTTGCGCCCGATGTCATCAAAGTGGTACTTCGTCTACCACCCGGTGCCCTATTTAATTTCATGCCTGGCCAATACCTCGATGTTATCGGCCCAGGCAGTGTGCGCCGTAGCTATTCGTTGGCTAATGCCCCCAAGACAGACAATACGTTGGAACTGCACATAAGAGCAGTAGAAAACGGAGTTATGAGCCACTATTGGTTTAATCAAGCCAAGGTAAACGATTTATTGCGACTGCATGGTCCTCAGGGCACTTTCTTTTTGCGCAACATTGCTCAGCGTGATTTGGTTTTCCTTGCCACAGGAACCGGCATTGCTCCAGTAAAGGCCATACTGGAGGCGATGCCCGGTGTTTCGCCAAATCAATTGCCGAGATCAGTTTCTGTGTTGTGGGGTGGTCGTCATGAGCGCGATCTGTATTTCAATCTAGAGGAATTACCCGGTGCTTTTCAGTACACTCCAGTATTGTCGCGTTCTGCGACATGGAAGGGCGAGCGAGGGTATATTCAAGACGTTTTGCTGCGCCAAAAACTAAAATTGAGTCATTGTTCAGTATACGCCTGCGGGTCTGATGCAATGATTCACAGTGCTAAGGAGGCACTTACTTTGGCTGGTTTGCCCAGTCATCATTTTTACTCTGACGCATTTGTGTGCTCTGGCACTAATGCCCCTTGAAAAGATGGGTAACGCTATGAAGGCAGTCATTCTCGCCGGTGGTCTTGGTACACGGCTCAGCGAAGAAACATCAACCCGCCCCAAGCCAATGGTTGAAATTGGGGGCAGGCCAATTCTTTGGCACATTATGAAAATGTATTCCCACCATGGTGTGAATGACTTCATCATCTGCTGCGGCTACAAGGGCTACTTAATCAAAGAATACTTTGCAAATTATTTTCTTCATATGTCTGACGTCACGTTTGACATGCAAGCCAATCAAATGGAAGTGCACCAAAAACGCGCCGAACCTTGGAAGGTGACCTTGGTCGATACGGGCGATAGCACAATGACCGGTGGCCGATTGCGTCGTGTGACTGATTACGTCAAAAATGAAGACGCATTTTGTCTGACCTACGGAGATGGTGTGGGTGATAACGACATAGCAGCCACTATCGCTTTTCACCGTAGCCACGGCAAGGCAGCCACACTTACAGCGACCTACCCGCCTGGTCGCTTTGGGGCGCTTGACATTCAAAATGGGCAAGTGAAAAGTTTTAAAGAAAAGCCTCGCGGGGACGGCGCGTTGATCAATGGCGGATTTTTTGTTTTATCCCCCAAGGTACTTTCGTATCTCGAAGGTGATGACACTATTTGGGAGCAGGAACCCCTGATGCAACTGGCCGAGCACGGGGAACTGATGGCACATCCGCACTATGGATTTTGGCAACCCATGGATACCCTGCACGATAAGAACACTCTTGAAAAGCTGTGGGCGAGTGGCGCGGCTCCTTGGAAAAAGTGGGATTGAACTTCGTGTTGCAAAAAACCAATCCAGATTTTTGGAGTGGCAAGCGCGTCCTGATGACCGGGCATACGGGTTTCAAGGGCAGCTGGTTAAGCCTGTGGCTGCAATCCATGGAGGTTATTCTGCGCGGAATTGCATTAGAGCCACCAACTGAGCCGGCCTTGTTTGCAGTTGCCCGTGTCGCCGAAGGGATGCAACACCATATTGTCGATATTCGTGATTTTGCGGCTGTGAAGGCGCAAATGGACGAGTTCCAGCCGGAAATCGTGATCCACATGGCGGCACAGCCGCTCGTGCGTCTTTCTTACAGTCAG
>JAUMCS010000112.1:11283-21464 GCA_032122355.1 Burkholderiaceae bacterium | reverse complement strand
CTCCATCTTTCCCGACCCCTCAAACAATGAAATTCGTCTCTTTAAGAGACCGGACAACTATAGTGACAGAGGGGGAAATTGCGCATCAAATACTCGCATTTCTCCATCTTTCCCGACCCCTCAAACAATGAAATTCGTCTCTTCAAGAGACCGGACAACTATAGTGACAGAGGGGGGATACGTCCGACATAGGCCAGTCCTGCTAGTGTGGTTTCAAACGCAAAGTTCTCTCCTTTGCGGATGGATTGATCTATTTCTTCCAGCATCAAACGCCCAGCTTTGATGGCGGCTTGCTCAGGAGCAAATGGAGACAGGCCGGCAGCAATCAAGTCGGCATTGATAAAGCGTTGGCACTGCGCTTCTTGCGGCAAGAAAGATTGAGCAAATGTAGTTTTGCCCGCACCATTTGGGCCAGCGATGATGATGATTTTTTTTGTCACCTTACTACCTCAATCGGTTCTCTGCACGAAAAATTTTCGCTTATTTCATTTTAACGGTTTCAAGGTAGGGGTGGCAGGCCCAGTTCCTTTAAAAAAGCATTGTGTTTTTGTTTGGCAGCGGCAATGTCTTGTTCAATTTGTACGAGTTGCTCATGGGTGGCCGTTAAGTCAATTTCGGGCTCGGCCACGGCAGTGCTGATATAGCGTGAGATATTCAGGTTGAAATCGTTCTTCTGAATTTCAGACATCTCAACGCGGCGTGAATAACGCGCTTCTTCTTGCCGATGCTGATAGGTTTGGATGATTTTTTCAATATGTTTTGGGCTGAGTTGGTTTTGGCGTTTGCCTTTTTCAAAGTGCTCAGCTGCATTGATAAACAAAATATCATCGGGTTTTTTGCATTTTTTGAGTACCAAAATGCACACCGGAATGCCCGTTGAGTAAAACAAATTTGCGGGTAGACCAATGACGGTATCGATATGCCCGTCCTTGAGTAGCTTGGTGCGTATGCGCTCTTCAGCACCGCCCCGAAACAGCACGCCGTGGGGCAAAATGATGGCCATCACACCTTCTTCTTTGAGGAAGTGAAAGCCGTGCAGTAAAAAGGCAAAATCTGCCGCTGATTTCGGTGCTATACCATGGCTTTTGAAGCGCACATCATCGGCTGTGGCCTCATTGATCTCCCAGCGTAGGCTGAATGGTGGATTAGCGACGATAGCATCAAAAGCGGGTTTTTTAGCTGGATTGAGCTCGCGCAGTTTGTCCCACTCGTTGGCGAGCGTGTCGCCGTGGAAGATTTCAAACTCGGTATCTTTCACCCCGTGCAGCAGCATGTTCATGCGGGCCAAGTTGTAGGTGGTGATATTTTTTTCTTGGCCATAAATTTTGCCAATGCCGTGCGGCCCCATGCGCTTGCGCACGTTCAGCAACAGCGAGCCAGAACCACAGGCAAAGTCCATCACGCTTTCAAGCCTTTGCTTGTGTCCGGTTTTAGGTTCTTGGCTGTCTAGCGTGACGATGGTGGAAAGTATGTCTGAAATTTGCTGCGGTGTGTAAAACTCGCCCGCCTTCTTGCCCGAGCCTGCGGCGAACTGCCCAATCAAATATTCATAGGCATCACCCAGTGCATCCATATCGGTTGAAAAGTCGGCCAAGCCTTCGGCAATTTTTTGAATGATGGTGCACAGCACGGCGTTGCGCTCGCTGTAGCCCTTGCCCAATTTGGATGAGCCCAAATCAATTTCAGAGAACAGTCCTGCAAACGTGCTCTCGAACGATTCGTTTTCGATGTACTTGAACCCTGCTTGTAACGTGTTCAGCAACTCGCCGTTTTGCGTGCGTGCCATGTTGGCCACACTGCTCCACAAGTGCGCGGGCTGGATGACGTAATGCACCTTGCGGCGCATTTGCTTTTCAAATGCAGGCACATCGGCTGCGTTGGCTGCGTACCAAACAGCTAGGGGCACTTGCTTGGCGTTGGCATCGGGTTGCGGGTAATCGCTGCCTAGTTCTTTTTGGGCTGCTGCTTCGTAGTTATCGGACAAATAGCGCAGAAACAGAAACGACAGCATATAGTCGCGAAAGTCGTCTGCGTCCATCGAGCCGCGCAGTTGGTCGGCAATGCTCCATAGCGTTTTGCCCAGTTGAATTTGGTTTTGTTCGGTCATGGGGTCTTTACAGAAAGGGGCTTCAATGCAGTTCGACCGGCGAGCCGCAGCATTTTTTGAATTTTTTACCGCTACCGCATGGGCAAGGCTCGTTGCGTCCCACCTTGGTGCTCATCTTCAGAGCAGTCAGGCGTTCAGCTTCAGCCTGGCGCAGCGGCAACCAATAAGTGTGCATCTGCAGCACGCTGTTTTCAATTTGAGCGGTCAGCTTGGCACGCTGTTCAGGCGTGTTGATTAGATCATTCCATTCCGGGGGCGCATCATCGTCGCCTAGCAGCGCAATCGGGTGGTACCACTGCTGGCCTTGTGGGGCGCGCAGCAGGGGCTGCCAGGCAGCTAGGTTCAGTTTGACGCCTTCAGTAAAACCGTACGCCCATCCTTGTGCGTCTTCTTCGTCAGTGCCGCTATACCCAAACTTAGGCCAAACAGGCGCAAAAACTGGCGTACTTTGCTCAAGGCCACTGATGATGCTATTGTAGAGGCGCATGATCAGCCCCAACAAGTGGTTCATCTGCTCTAGGCTCTCCATGGGCGGCATCATGCCGCCATCGTCCAAATCCCATATCTTGGGCAGCCACTGGCTGGGCATCACCCTTTGGGGGCCAATGGCAATGGCATGCAGAAAACCGTCCAGGATGTCCAGCGTCATACCCTGGTCGGCATCCGCCTTCAGCAGTAGGTCATTTAGCTCATCCAGCTCCTCGTCCGTCAGTGGTTCAAACATGTTCTGAATTGACGCACTGGTTGATGATATCGATTTCTCCAGTGCAGCCACTTCGGCAAATATCTCGGCTTCGCTTTCCATTGCCAAGGCTTGTGCGTTGACGAAAAAGTTGTGTATTCCGCCTTCGGCCTCAATCTCTGTGAGTGCGGCATCAAGCGCGTCTTGGTCTGAAGCAAATCGTTCGTCAAACAAGGTGGATATACCTGTTTCGTCTTCAATTTCCAGTATCCAGTCTGGTTCGGTCGTACCTCTGTAAATGTCAATGCGCAGGGTGTGCCCCTCACCACTGAGCACGCGTGCCAAGGGTGAGCGGATGATGTTGTCGATTTTTTTGGTCATGGGGTGTCTTCTCCAGTTATCAAGTTTTTGTGTTCTTCAATGGCTTGGCGGTCGCGTTGCAGCTCAAGGCGCAGTTCGTGGTTCTATAGCTTAGTTCGGTAGTTCTTGCCCTCTTCGGTGGTGTAGAGGATGAGGTCGATCATACAGGAGTGGCGCCTAGGTCGCCTAAACCAATCGTGACCACAACCTCTTCGCTCTCTGTGTCATTCACCCAAGTGATTCTGGGCCATGCTTTCAGCGCACGGACAATGCCGCTGCCAACCCCTCGGAAATTGAGAAGATCTGGGGCAAACGATGCGAGCAGAACGTTGCGACTGCGCCGAACACCCTTTCGAATTTGAGCAACGGTAAGACTATTCGGAAGTTTCCCGGGGCTGCGAATTTCGATTCGATCATCAAAAATAAAAAGCTTGATGGAATCTTTGATGAAGTAATCTCGGTGAATCAAGGCATTCACCAGCAGTTCTTCAAAAACAGTTTCAGGGATTTCCGTGCTGCCGCGCTGGTTGAACGACCCTTCGCCTTGGACGCGGGAATTCCAGCGTCTTAAAAAGCCCATGGCCTCATCGTATTGTTCAGCGAGTGTTCCTTCGATTCTTCGCTGATCGTGCCACTCGGACACAGCGCGTTCTTTGCCTTTGAACCAAATCGCGTCGATCTTCATTTCTGGCAACAAAACTGAAAGGCGCTTGCCAAACAACAGCAAGCCTGCAACCGTCGCACGGCCTGAATCAACCAGTTTTAAGTTTTCTAAAGTTTGGTGGTAGGCATCGCGGTCATGACTTCGACTGGGGGGAACCTCAGAATATTTAGTCTCATAGAACCGAGCAAACGCTTCATGGTCCAAATCTTCCAATGTCGAGGCTGAAACCACTTGGCTTTCTGCATAGAGTTTTTCACCCGATTGAAATAGGCGGGCAAGCTCTTCTGGGCTCTGAACCCGACGTTTGTCAGGTCCATTTTTCACCCAATAAACACCACCCTTGTCGCAATACGGTTTAGATGCGCCATCGGAAATTTCGATCACCACAACGATACCATCACTGGTCGCGATCGACTTTGAGAGGATGGAGAAGGGTGGTCGAACACTGTCCCAAGCCACCTTTGCCATATCTTCACCGACTTTTTCTGCATCTCCGCCTGAAAGCCCGAGGATAGAACCATCTTTTTCAACACCAATAAAGATCCTTCCCCCGCCACTGTTGGCGAAAGCAACAATTTCCCCGGCCATCTTGGCGTCGGCTGACGGCTCGCGTTTGAATTGCCGCGTGCTATCTTCCCCTAGAAGTATCTGGCTTCTCAGTTCGAACTCTTCCATAGCTGGTAAATCTCCTTTCTACGTTGAAACGCATCTTTGCCACCCTCCATCACCGTGACGATGCGTTGCTGAATGTTTTTGTCGTCAATACTGCCGTGGTCGAAAGAGAAGGTTTCCCCATCCTTGCGGCAAACAATCGCTTGTTCTGCATCGCCCAGCACAGGAATGTTGGGGTTGTGTGTGGCAAACACAAACTGGGTCAACTCCTTTCTGGCCAATAGTTGGCGTATGAAGTGGCTGTAAAGCGTTTCGTTGTCTAAGTCATCCTCGGGTTGGTCGATCAGGATGACCGGATGCCGCTGCAAATGCATGAGGATGTGCAAAATCACCGTGGCTCGTTGCCCCAGTGAATACGCACCCAGTGGCTTTTGATCAAAAAGAATGGTGGTCTCGTCCGGTGTTCTGAAGGTTAGAAAATCTGCCAAATGCTCTAGCAAAATGCCCCGCACCTTCACCGCAGCGTTTTCGCTTAAAGATGCCTCCACCTCTAGAAGGGCGCGAGATTGGTACAACTCTCGGCCATCCACAAACGCTTCTTCCATCGCATCGTAGGATGCTGCTTGTAGCCCACTTCCCCTGAACTTGGAGCGTAAGAAGTCTCCAAACGCGTGGCGTTTGCCTTTGAAGGCCGTCTGAAGGCGTATGTCTTGTGGGAGTTCTGATTCAAGGCGGCGCACCTCGGCTTCGCGCTCGGTGAATCTTTCGCGCCAGAAGTCGTGGAGTTTATTGACTGCAGCCCCCAGCAGGTCGCGGGCTGCTTGTTCGGTTTTTGCGCGTTGCGCGCCTGCGGCCAACAGCTTCGTTAACTGTTCGAGCCGGGCCTTTTTCTTGCGGAATAACTCCAGATCAAGCTGAGGCTCGTTCAGTGTCTTTTGCAGTTCTGCCACCTCCTGCTTCAACTCATCTTGAACAGGAGCCAGTTTCTGCAATGCGTCACTCACTGATGTAAACGCTACGTGCAAGTTCTGCAGCGCTGTCTGAGTGTTCAACTTGGCTTCCTCCGACTTGATTTTGGCTGAAGCCAAATCACCTGTAGCGGCCTGGCTGCGTTCAGACTTTAAGCTGGGATATGCCCCATCCACCTCTGCCCAGTCCGCTGAATCTTTGAGGCTTGTTCTTAATTCTTCCAGTGACGACTGCCAAGAAAGTATGGCTTGCCGGTCTCCATCAAAAAGCGTCATATCGGCCAGCTTCTTGTCGACGCCTTTGTCTGTGAAAACTTGAAGCTGTAAATCCAGTTCGTTTTTTTCTTTTTGCAATGCCGCTATTTGCTCGGTGGCTTCCAGCGTTTCTTTAAGCAGCCGGGCGGCTTGGCGCACAGCCTCTATCAACGCGGCTTCCTCGTGCCGCTTGGGGTCAATGCGGTCTGCCAGCAATTGATCCAAGAAACTTTCGTCGAACGACTCTGAGCGTGCTGACAGATCCTTTTGCCCGAAGTAAAGAATGTCTTTGAGGATTGACTTTGGGGACACATTTTCTCGATATACCTCATCCACATACACCGAAGCCTGCCCTGTGCGTTCGCGTTCCAGCCGCACATTGCGCCCAAATTCATCCACGGCGTCCACAATGACCTTTCCTGCGGGTGACAACATCCGCTCCACTAGCCCAGATTTATAGGTCTCATCCGCAACAGCGGTGAAACCTAAGGCGTGGCGCAGGCACTCAATCACCGCTGACTTTCCGTTACCTCGTGGACCAATCAGGCAATTCAGTGAGGGAGACAAGGGCACCGTCAAACCATCTAAAGCCCCACCATTGAAACGCACTTGGCGCAATTGCACTGCTTGCCGAGGCTTGGGCAGTTCGGGACGGACGCGATAGGTGTGATCGAACAGGGCGAACTTGACGGCCTCGAACGATAAGGCACCTAATTTGAGATAACTGCTCTTTCCTCGGCCGATTTGTTCAATTTCTTTCGGGTCGCTGCCCTCTACCTCGGCAGGATACCAATCGCCCAGTGCGTTTTTTACTTTCGTGCGGCAAGGCTTATCGGCTTCATCAGTTTTGTTATAGGAGCGGACTTTTTGAAACCCCAGTGTCCGACTGCATACCGCGTCATATCGTTTTTCTTGCCATGTTGCCAACTTGCCCATGCCCAGCTCTCGCCAAAGCCCTTTGGGCTCTTCCACGTGGGCAAAAATCAGGAGGTATTCGCGGGATATGCCATCGAGCGTCTCAACCACTTGCAACAGCGTTTTTTCACTGCATCCATTCTCATGTTCATATTCGTCTTTTGTTTTACCCGGAAACATGGTTGAGATAAATGGATTGATGTAATCTTTTCCTGCATCCAACCAGTCATCGCCAAAGACAATCAAAACATGCACACCGGCCTTCCCGTCGTTCACCGCAAGCTCCACCCCGGGCAACAGGCCAATGTGCCGCTTGCGTGCCGTGGCACGCAGCGCTTTGAACTCTTCGCAGTCAAACTTGTTGTGGTTGGTGATGACACCCAAACGGATACCCGCATTCTCCAGCGCATCCACATAAGTGCTGTTGTAGTAGCTTTCTTCCCCGCTGTATTGAAATTCTTTGTCCGCCTTGGTGTGCAGATGGAAATCCGCACGAATCCATTCGGCACCTTGGGGAAATTGGTTGGTGTTTGAAGAAGTCATGGCATTCATAGTAAGGCTTGCTTCTGGAGTCATGGTGCATCCAAAGATGGAAAAAGCTGTTGCATCAACCCCTTCTTATGGCTTTTGAGGCTTTCGAGTTCTTGGGTGGTGGCGGTGATAAGGGTGTCGAGGGCGGTGAGGCAGTCGGCGATGCTCCATAGCGTTTTGCCCAGTTGAATTTGGTTTTGTTCGGTCATGGCTTATTGTTTCAATTTTTGGGCGGAGGCAGCATTTTGGTGCATTGTGCCAACTTTTTGTCTTCGGCTTTGACCCGACGCTCTAACTTTTTCAAGTCTTCTTCGGCGCTCAAATGCTCAGGTTGAATGCCACGCTGCCCCAGCATGTCGCGCACGCTTTCGTTGTTTTTCATATGCTCACCAGTGATGGCTGACTCATCTTGCTTGCGGGTTTGCACAGCAAAATAGCTTTGCGCAAACGCAATCTCAGGCTTACGCGGGTCACCGTTTTGGGCAACCAAGTAACAGGCATAGCGGGTAAGCATAAAGTCATCAACTTCACGCTCGCCGCCTTTGCCATGAACGATCAATTTCGTGACGCCACGAAAATGATCGGTAGCCACATGCCCAGAGGCTTCGGCACGCTGTGCACCAGCCTCCAGGCTGGTTTGCAAGGCTAAAAGTTGTTCATCCATGGCCAGGCTCCCTGCTGTTATTGTTGGTATGGGTTCATTGCTTTCGACGGCTCTTGACGGCGTCTTCCAACGATTTCAAATCAACTTCATCCTGCTCATCGGCTGCACGTGCTTCAGTTACTTTGCGGCGTTGGTCAAAGTCCAAGAACAAGGGCTCAATTTGCTGCTCCATGCGGGTGTGGCTGATTTTGCCCGCATGGGTGAGCACCGTGAAGCCGTTGGAGCTGATGATCTGCTCCACATTTTGCTGCCAAAAGGCCATGCGGATTTCTTGGCGGTTTTTGGTGCGCAGCTCTGCTGTTTCCAGAAAAATCACCACCAGCCGGTTCAGGGTGTCGATCTCGTCTTCGGTCAAATAATTCTTGGCGACCCAAATGTCTTGCTTGCGCACTTGTGCGCCTTTCCAGTGCAGCAAGCCAAAGTGCGGGTCGTTGGGGTTGGCGCGGGCGGTGATCAGTTTTGCCGCTGTTTTTTGTGTCACGGCATACAGCAACATGTTTTGCACCGTGGCAAAAAACTGCTGCGTGGCCTGGTCGGTCTTGTCGTAGTCGGATGCCAGCGCAAACAGGTCGCGCACCTTTTGGTAAAAGCGCTTTTCCGATGCCCGAATGTCGCGGATACGGGCCAGCATCTCGTCAAAGTAGTCTGGGCGGTCATCGGGGTTTTTCAACCGCTCGTCGTCCATCACAAAGCCCTTGGTCAGGAACTCTTTGAGCACCGTGCTGGCCCAGCGCCGGAACTGCACGCCACGCGGTGAGCGCACGCGGTAGCCTATGGCCAGGATGGCGTCGAGCTTATATAGCTTGGTACGGTATTTCTTGCCGTCGGCGGCAGTTACCGAGGATTCCTCGGTAACTGAATCAGAGTCTAACTCACCATCCGCAAAGATGTTCTTGAGATGCAGACCCACGTTGTCCGTACTGACATCGAACAACTCGGCCATCTCGCGCTGCGTCAGCCAAACGGTTTGGTCTTTTGTCCGCAGCTTAATTTGGCTTTTGCCGTCTTCGGTGGTGTAGAGGATCAAACTGCTCATGCCACCACAGCCTCCGCCATCGGAAAAAGCTGTTGCATCAAACCCTTTTTGTGTGCCTTGAGCGTATCGAGCTCTTCGATGACTGAAGTAATATGAGCATCTAAGCTACTGAGGAGTGAGGCGATGCGCCTTTGCTCCTCAAGGTGAGGAATCCTCAAGCGAATGCGATCAAAAAATTCCAAGATTCCTATGTTAAGCAACCCATGATTTCTTGCTCCTTCTTGAGCAATTTTTTCAAGTTCAATATCTAAACATCCAGCGTCGAAATATTGTTCGAAAAAGGCCCCGCTATTGGTAACAGCATTGCGCAGCCTGAAGCAAATGTAGAGTGGAGAAACGACTCCTGCATCATATTTTTTTAACGATTTAATGGCGCCCCAAGGATATCCATGCGAATAACTTTTGTTATATGCAAAATCTCCTAAAGTTAACAATTGGTAACCCGAAATGTCTTTCGAGGAAATGGATTTATTGAAATAGTTAAGCTGACTTACCAACCCATCCTGCGCTGAAATCGTAAGTACATTTTTTTCATTAGAGGTGTTTTTTCTTTTGAGTCGATCAAAGACTTCATCAAAACGACACTCTTTCCAGTTTTCGGTATTTTGAAATTCAGGAAAACGTAGTAGAGGTTGCGTTTCGCCTTCGCGGGGGAAGAGTTGTTGCATCAGCCCTTTTTTGTGGGTTTTGAGGGCTTCGACTTTGCGGACTTGTGCGGTGATGAGTTCGTCCAGTGAACTCAGGCAGTCGGCGATTTTTTGCTGTTCGGGTGTTTCAGGGACTGCGGTTTGTATTTTTTCAATAATCGTTTTAGATAAGCTTGGAACGCCACCAGCTTCGTTGTGTTTCAACCATTCAATGTTTTGAAAAATGGCATAGATGAATTTTGGCAAACACTGTTGAAATGAATGCGTGTAGAAAAGCGTGTCAACAGTCCAAAATTTTCCTGTAAGAAACATAGGGTTGTTGATGGTTCCTTTCCTACCTATACAAACGCTCTCACCGTCATATAAAAAATCATCCACCGAGAGCATATAGCCACCGGAGCCATAAACAGGAACACTGCCGTTAGACAGGTGCTTGTAATCTCGACCAGAGCCAATCGTGAATAACTTCTGAAATGGCTTAACCACCCAGCCCTCATATTTCACAAACTCCGGAAACCTCAGCTTAGGTACCAGCTTTTTTTGTTGTTCGTTCACGGTACCAGCCTCTTGATGTGGTGGTCTGCCAGCAAGCTACGCATTTGCGAGATGGCAATCTGGTTGAGCTTGTGCAGGCGCTCGGGCGCGAGCAGGCCCTGGCGGATGAAGACGGCATTGAGGCTTTCCAGGTTGGTCAGTACCACCAGCTGCTCCAGCGTGGCGTTGTCCCGTTGGTTACCTTG
>JAUMCS010000112.1:5858-11273 GCA_032122355.1 Burkholderiaceae bacterium | reverse complement strand
GCGTCGGGGTGGACATCTTGCCACTGTTTGGCGGTGTGGCCAAAAAGGGCTATGTTCAACAGGTCGGCCTCGCTGGCATAGACCTGGCTGGCCTGGGCTTTGGTGACGGTGGGCGGGATCAGGGTGTCTTTGATGGCATCGGTGTGGATGCGGTAGTTGATTTTGGACAGGGTACGCTGCAGGTTCCAGCCCAACTGGAGGCGGTTGTTCTCGTCTTCTTTGAGGCGGCGGAACTCCTTGACCAAATAGATTTTGAACTCTGGGCTGATCCACATGCCAAATTCAAAGGCAATGTCGGGGTGCGCGTAGGTGCCGCCGTAGCGGCCTGCGGTGGCCTTGAGGCCGATGGCTCCCGTTTTCTCTACCCACTCTTTGACGCTGATCTTGTAGCTGTTGAGCCCGGCCTGACTTTTAATTGTGGCGAATTCGCCGTAATTAAAAGCGGGGTTGTAGATGGACTCCCAAATGCCCAGAAACTCGACCGTATTGCGGTTGCGCAGCCAGTCTGAGATGAAAAAGTCACCGTCTTTGGCCCGCAGCATGTCGGTGAGTGAGATGTAGTCCCCTTGTGGCGAAGTGATCACGGCCACACTGGTGCCTTGAATTTCTAGCGTGCTGTTGTTGTTGGTTTTGCGCTTCATGTTTGGTGGATGCTCATTTCAACAAGGCCTTTCCTTGTGCGGTCAGGCGGTATTGCTGCAAGCGGCTATTGGGTTTGTCGGGGATGGTGGGCTCTATCCATCCTCGCCCCAAAGCTGGGCGCAGGTAGTTGGCACGGAATGTGGGGCGGTGTTTCAGTTCAAGCCGTTGCTGAATTTCCGATGGCGCCAATGGCCCATCCGACAGGGTTTCCAGTAGCCGGACAACTGGGTCGGTGACAGGGTCGGTGACTGGGTCGGTTACTTGTTCGATTACTTGCCCTGTGACTTGCGGGGTGACTGGGTCGGTCGCCTCTTCCTCATACACCGGCCCACTGGCCGCAAATGTGATCCGCAAAAAGTTCTCGGTGAAGCGAAAGCACTCTGGCCCATAAAACTCGGTGGCGCCGCCCACGCGCTGCCCGTTTTTGTCGATGCCGATGTAAATGAAGCCGCCCTCGTGGCTGTTGAGGAAGGCGACCACTTCTTTTTCAAGGTCCAGCTCGGGTGTGAGTTCCCGCTTGAACTCGACCCGATGGGTTTCAACGGAGTACATGGCTTGACTACGCATGGGCACGGATTCGTTCACAAATCTTCAACCTTGTATTCACTATAGCCCTCGTAGTAGTAGCTCACATCAATGCCTTTCATGTACAGCTCGCGGTCATGAATTTGGTCGGTCAAGGCACTTTTGAGCAAATGCTTAATTTCCAAGTCTTTCACCACACTGCGCTCCATGGCCGACAAATACTCGGCTTTGTCCACTGCGTTCCAGTCGATGACTTGGCAGGTTTCTTTTTTTAGCATCAAATCAAGCCAGATGCGCGTAGCTCGCCCGTTGCCCTCGCGAAACGGATGGGCTACGTTCATTTCCACGTACTTTTCAATGATTTGCTCAAAGCTTTGCTGTGGCATGGCACTGATGTGCGCCAGCGATGCCTGCAAATACATAACAGGTGCAAATCGAAAATTGCCCTTGGACAAGTTCACGTCGCGCACTTGCCCAGCAAAGGCGTACACTTCGTCAAACAAATAAGCATGAATGGTGGCCAGGCCTGCAAAGGTGCCCACTTCCACATTATCTATGTCGCCACTTTCAAACAACTGCTTGGCCTTTTGTTTGCTAAGCCGTTCTTCCATACGGTTGACTTCAACTTGGCTACTGATATTCAGTTTGTTGTTTAAAACCATGGCATATCCTTGGTGTTGGGGGTGCGTGGTGGTGGCTTGAAATCAACGTGGCAATTTTTTTGCATAGGCTTAGTGCTCATACGCACTCAACCCCGAAATCTCGCGCCCTTGGGCTCGTTTGGTCAGCAGTGGCACCAGCTCTTTCATCAGCGCAGTCTCAGCCTGTGCGCGAGCTTTCCAGCCTAATTCTAGCGGGGCCATCAAGTCGGTCAGGGCGTCGGCATCCAAAATCATGCGCTGCAAAATGCCGTCCACAAACCCTTGCAGTGCAGCAGGGGCCAAGCCGTGTTGGGTGGCAATGGCGCTCAGTTCGGCACTGTCTTTTTCTTTTTTGAATCGGGCGTAACCATCGCGAATTGACGCCTCGCTCAAGCCGTCGCCCACCTTCAGGGTGGCAATGTAGGCCGCAATGTCGTCGCGCTCATTCATAAACTTAGCATCGGCGCTGATGAGGCCAATCAGCTCTTCGCGGCTCATCTTCTGTTTGCCCGGCGCTTGGCTGGAAAAGCGCGACATCAGGCCCACGATGTAGTCGTAATCAATGACGGCACTGGCAAAGAGCACAAATTCAAAATCAAGCTGGTCTACCTCGTCGGTGGTGTCGCCACCTTCGCCTTGGCCTGTTTTGTCTTGCAACGCTTTGAGGCGCTGCGCAGTTTCGATGTACACGCCTTTGAAGCCTTGCTGGGCTTCCTTGGGCAATATATGCTCAATGGCGGCGGCGTTGTCAGCCGTGAGGTCGGTGTATTGGTCGAGCTGGGTTTTGAGGCGCTGCACTTCTTTGAAGTGGCTAATAAAGGCGGCACGCGCTTCGTCACCCTTGAGCTGAGGCACAGCCTCGGGTGTGCAAGGCAGGCCTTGGCTTTTCATGAAGTCTTCGAGCTTTTGCACCGCATCTTGCAGTTTGCCAATAACGACGGGGGCTTTGTCCACCAGCCAAATTTCGCGGGCTTTTTCTTCGCTCTTTTCGCCAGAGAATAATGCAATGGCCGCATCGACCGCGTCTTTTTGCGAGCGGAAGTCGAGGATGTTGCCATAAGGCTTGCTGCCATTGAGCACGCGGTTGGTGCGCGAGAACGCCTGTATTAAGCCATGGTGCTTGAGGTTTTTGTCCACATACAGGGTGTTCAAATATTTGCTGTCAAAGCCGGTCAGCAACATATCTACCACAATAGTAATATCAATTTTTTGTGTGGCCGCAAAGTCGGCGTTGGGCCATTCCTGAGCCTTGATGCGTTTTTGCACATCATCATAGTACGAGTTAAATTCACTCAGCCTATGGTTGGTGCCATAGCGCTGGTTGTAATCAGCCAAAATAGTTTTGAGCGCGGCTTTTTTACTCTCGGGATCAACTTGATTGTCTTGTTTTTCTTGCAGCAGGTCTTCTTGAATTTGCTGCACATCGGCATTGCCTTCGGCGGGCGGTGAAAACACGCACGCAATGTTCAGCGGCACAAAGCTGTCATCATTGGCTTGTTTTGCCCCTTGTGCTTCTTTAAACAGTGCGTAGTACTCGATAGCGTCATTAATGCTGGCGGTGGCCAGCACGGCGTTAAAGCGGCGGCCTGCCGTGGCGGTGTCGTGCTTGGCCAAGATGGCGTCAATCACAGCCTTCTTCGCTAGCGCCTCACCAGGCTTGGGCACATTTTTACCTTCGGGCTTGAAGTAGTCCACATGAAAGCGCAGCACGTTGGCGTCTTCAATGGCGTGGGTGATGGTGTAGGCGTGCAGCTGCTTTTGAAAGATGTCTTCAGTGGTGCGCAAGCTGGCTTGTTCGTCTTCAATCTGCGTGCGGCTGGCGTTGTCTTCAAAAATGGGCGTGCCAGTAAAGCCAAACAACTGCGCCTTGGGGAAGAAAGCTTTGATGGCTTTGTGATTTTCACCAAACTGCGAGCGGTGGCATTCGTCAAAGATAAAAACAATGCGTTTGTCTTGCAGTGGCGCGAGCTGTTCTTTGTAGGTAGCTTGGCCGCTGTTGGTGCGTTGCAGAGCTTTAGAACGGTGGCGCTTGCTGTTGTCGTCCAGCGCCAAGCCCAGCTTTTGGATGGTGGTGACGATGACCTTGTCGGCATAGTCGTCAGACAGCAAGCGACCTACCAAACTGGCGGTGTTGGTGTTTTCTTCAACGCAGTTTTCTTGGAAGCGGTTGAACTCTTCGCGGGTTTGGCGGTCAAGGTCTTTGCGGTCCACCACAAAGAGGCATTTCTCAATATCTGGGTTGTCTTTGAGCAGCGTGGACGCTTTGAATGAGGTGAGCGTTTTACCGCTGCCCGTGGTGTGCCAGATGTAGCCGTTGCCCGAGTTGTCGTGGATGCAGTCCACGATGGCCTTGACGGCGTACACCTGATAGGGCCGCATCATCAGCAGTTTTTGCTCAGACGCCACCAGCACCATGTAGCGGCTGATGGTTTCGCCCAGCGTGCACTTGGGCAAAAACTTCTCGGCAAAGTCATCAAGGTGGTTGACTTTGTTGTTGGCTTCGTCGGCAAACTGATAGATGGGCAAAAACCGCTCGTCGGCGTTGAATGCAAAGTGGCGCGTATTGTTGTTGGCGAAGTAATAGGTGTTGGTGCGGTTGCTGACGATGAACAACTGCAAGAAGCACAGCAGTGTTTTGCTGTAGCCGTTGCCCGGATCGTTTTTGTACTCAACGATCTGCTCCATGGCGCGGCGTGGGTTGACAGTGAGCGTCTTCAGTTCCACCTGAACGCAAGGCACCCCGTTGATCAGGATGAGCACGTCATAGCGGTGGTGGCTGTAGTCGGTGTTGATACGCAGCTGATTGATCACCTCAAAGGTGTTTTTGCACCAATCCTTGATGTTGACCAGGGTGTAGTTAAGCGGCGTGCCGTCGTCTCGCGTAAAAGAGTTGCGCTCGCGCAAGGTGCGGGCGGCGGTAAACACATCGGCGGTGACGATGTCGTCGAGCAGGCGTTTGAACTCGGCATCGCTCAGGTTGACGCGGTTGAGCGCCTCGAAATGTTGGCGGAAATTACGCTCCAGGGCAGCGCGGTCGCGAATGTCGTCTCGGTAGCTGTATTTCAGGCTTTGCAGCTTGCCAATGAAGCCGTATTCAACTTGTTCCTCTTTGATGCGGTGAGGAGCTAAAAAAGGATTATCCTCAGATGATGGGGGCGAGTATGAATCGGGCGGCATAGGTCTATCGGGAAAAAAGAGGGTTTCTAGCCATCATCGCGCGGCGCCCCATCCAATTGGGCAGCCTTCTGATAATAATTCAAGGCTTCAGTCTGGTCTTCTTTATTCAAGCACAGTGCGGCACCACAAAAGTAAAGTTTGCGCTTAAGCCATGCAGGCTGGGGTAGTTCGAGTGCCAGCATCAGCGTGTTTTGCGCCTTGCCATACAATTGCCGCTCAAAAAAAGCTAAGGTTGCCAAGGCGCTAAAGTGCGGGCTACGGGGTGACTTCAATAAAGCCGTTTCAATCCTGGGCAACCATTCAGCTTCCAGGCCCTGGATGAGTTTGATGAGTGTGTAAACTAAGTTTTGTTGGCTATCGGGGGCGTGTTCTAATAGCTGATCAAAAGCCGATTTTAGCCATTGTCGGCCCAACAGTGGCTCGTTGAAGG
>JAUMCS010000112.1:0-5848 GCA_032122355.1 Burkholderiaceae bacterium | reverse complement strand
GGTGGCACAACACTGAGCGGCATAGGCAATCAAATCGGGATCACGTTGATGGCGGGTATCTAGCTTTTTCCATAGCTGTGACAAATGAGCACTGCTACTGGCTGATTGAAGGTGGCGGCGTATCAATGAACGAATCAGCCCTTTGCCTGCCTCTGCTGAAAATGCACCGTGCTTGAGCAGCAATTGGGCGGTTTGCAAAGCGGCTTCATGTTGTTGCATCAGCTGTTGGGCTTGCAAGCGTAAGCGCAAACCTAGGGTCCGGCGTGACAGACCCGAGGGCAATTCCTCCATCAATTCCAGCGCAGTATGGGCTGAGCCTTGGTCCAATGCCCATTCCACTTTGAGTAGTTGCAATGCTTCATTGAATGGGGTGTTGGGGCTGGCATCCGTACTTGGATATTGGGTTTCCAATGATTGAATTTCAGCATCACGTTCGGTATGGTTTTGTATGCGATGCAAAGCTCGTGCAGCCAGTAAATGCGCCACCGCACCGGCATGAACAAAGCTTTTGTCGGTGAGTTGCGCAACCAAACTTTGCGCCTTGCGCGCGGCCTTTGCAGAGCGGGTGTAGCGGCCTGCCCAATATTCAGTCAGAGATTCCTCTAAGGCCAAATACAGTGCTCGTTCGGCCTTGTGTTCGCGCCACTGATGCGCGCGGCGCGGTAGTGAAGTGAGTAAATGCCCAATGTAGAGGGCACAAACGGTAGCAAAAATGACGGTACCTGATGCCAGTAAAAAGAAATTCAAAGACAAATCTGCGCGCCACCCTCGCCAGTAAAAGCTCACCAGGCCATCATTGGTGCCAAATATCATGGCGCTGGCCACAGCCAGAATGAAAATCAAAATAAGCCAAAGTACGGCACGCATGGTAAATTCCTTGGGTTTCCCGTGGGGCTTTAACCGTTAGGGGTTGAGGTTGATGACAACTTTCAGCGCACGAGGTTCATGCTCGAAAGAGTCGATAACGTTTCATTCGGATTGGGTGACGGGGAAGATTGAGCCTCTTTTTTCACAGCCTGCAAAGCCGCAAAGGCTTTCTTAATGGATTCGTTTTGAGTATCAAAATATCGGTTAATGAGCGATTCAATGCTGTCTAAATCCGATTGCAGAAGATCGAACTGGCGGGTTTGTAGCGCGATGCGGGCATTGAGTAACCTGAGTTTGAGGTTTTCGCGCAAATAATAGCTTTGCTCTGGCGATATCAGCGCAGCCTCTGGCTGGCTAATTTGGCTGACACGAATTAAGGAGTGCATCTGGGCAGCCACTTCATCCCAAATCTGGCCCGCCCATGTCAGGCTGCTGTCCCACCAGTGCTTGCTTTCGCTTGCAACCGCAGGCTTGGTGCGTGCAGGAGTGATCGCATGGGCTACAGTTGTTGGCATCAATAACGGCCAAACATCCATATCTCGGGCCAAGCCATCAAGCCGCCCGCTCAAGCTGGCCACATCGGCGCCGGCATTATTGCGGATTTGCTCTAGGTCGGTAGCAATGGCTTTGCGCAGGCGGTCATAGCGGCTTTGGTTTTGCCGATGGAGGCGGTCATCAATTTGTCGTAGCGTATTGATCAGGGGCTCAGTACTGCCAGTGAGTTCGCTGTATTGTTGGGCGACTCGAAGGGCAGTTTCAATATCAGCCAACAGGTTTTCATCTCGCCCACGAGACAAACTTTGCACCAATTCATCCACTTGTGATCGTTGTGCAGCAACCTCTATGATCTTAGCTTCTAGCAGCGCTACTTTAGCTGCGGTGGCGCGGGTGGTATCTTCCGATAGTCGTGCACTTTTAATGGCTTCTTGGGCCTCTAAGTAGCTTTTTTGGTGGCGTTCGGCCATGTCTTTTTCGGTGTTTCCTAAACGCCCTTGGATTTGCCAAATCAATATCAGGCCAATAAGGCTGAGAAAAACACCTAACAAACTCAAAAGAACGGACCACCTACCGGATTTTTCGGTGGAAACTGGTGATGGGGGTGGGGTGGTGTCGGGGTTTGGTGCACTCACAATTTTCGCCTCTCAGGTCGCCGCTATGGTGAATGCATTGTAAGATAGCCAAACCCACATTGCCGCGGTTCTACGTGCAAACTGTTGTTGTTTACCCATGCGTCTACATGACGCTCAATAAGCTCATGTCCACTTCCCGTTCTGCATCCAATATTCCGCTTGTCATTGCTACCCGTGAAAGCCGTTTAGCACTCTGGCAGGCGAATCATGTGGCCCAAGTGTTAGCTCAGCACAACCTGACCACGCAGATATTGGGTATGACCACTCAGGGCGATCAAATTTTGGATCGATCGCTTTCAAAAGTGGGGGGTAAGGGTTTATTTGTGAAAGAGCTTGAGGCGGCTTTGTTAGATCGTCGTGCGGATTTGGCCGTGCATTCTCTAAAAGATGTGCCTATGGATTTGCCGCCGGCACTATTGCTGGCGGCCATCATGCAGCGCGAAGACCCCCGTGATGCCTTTGTATCGGGGCAATACAGCGATTTCCATGATTTGCCCCAGGGTGCCCGAGTGGGTACATCCAGTCTGCGGCGATCTTGTTTGTTGCGGGCATTGCGCCCTGATCTTCAAATCATGCCCTTGCGTGGTAATTTAGATACCCGATTACGCAAATTAGATCATGGTGAATACGATGCAATTGTGTTGGCAGCGGCTGGGCTGAAGCGTTTGGGGCTTGAAAACCGAATACGCCATGTTTTTCCCTTGGAAGAAATGCCACCGGCGCCAGGGCAGGGTGCCTTGGGGTTGGAAATTCGCGCGGCCGATTCGGCCTTGCTGGCCACTTTAAGCGAACTCCATCATACACCTACAGCTTTGGCGGTTTGGGCTGAGCGGGCGGTCTCACGGGCATTGGGTGGAAGCTGTAGTATGCCTTTAGCTGCACACGCTCGCTTTGTTGGCGATGAGTTGCTTATACACGCCAGCTTAGGGCATGCCACTGCATTGAATGAACCGCTGTTGCATGTACAACTGCAAAGTACAGTGACGCATCAGGCCCAAGCGGAAGCATTGGGCATACAAGCCGCACAAACCCTCAAAGAGCTGGGTGGGCTCGCCTATTTGCCACCTGTGGCACCTTGAATCATCGCCCCATTATGGTGCTGACTCGGCCAGCCGAGCAAGCTCCAACCTTGCTGAATGATTTGCATTCACGGGGTGTACAGGCGTTGAATCTGCCGCTGATTCAAATTTCACCGGTGGCGGATACTTCAGCGATGCAACAAGCGTGGGCAACAGTGGCCGATTGGAATTGGATTATTTTTGTCAGCCCCAGTGCGGTGGATTGTTTTTTTCAATTTGCTGCCGATAGGCATCCTCTGGATAGTGCTGCGATGTTGAGCGGAGTTCGTTTTGCGGGGCCTGGTGCCGGAACCCTGGGCGCATTATTGCGTTGGGGCATTGATGCTGAGAAGTGCGTGATACCTGCCGCTGATGCATCTGAATGGGATTCAGAGCACTTATGGCAAGCCATGCAGCATGTGAATTGGGCTGAACAAAGAGTACTGATGGTCAAGGGCGATGGCGGGCGTGAATGGTTGAGTGAGCAATTGCTGCAAGCCGGTGCGAAGTTAACTTGGTTACAAGCTTACGAAAAAAAAGTTCCGAGTTGGGATGCTACTCAACGCCATCAAGCCGGCATCATTTTCCAAAACCCAGAACAATATACTTGGGTGTTTAGCAGTAGTTTTGCCTTGCGGGGGTTGCCCAGCCTTGTGGAATCTATTTTTGATGGAATGGTTTCATGGAATGAGTTGGCCCCTAGATTGAATGTCTGCGTAACGCACCCAAAGATAGCTGATACGGCTCAGATTTTAGGTATTCATCGTTATCAGATCATTCGTCCGGGCGTCGAGGGAGTGATTGCCCTTATGTGACAATAAAAATAATAAAACCGTCCAATTTGAGTAGATTGTTGGGTTGTTGATGACTTCCAACCAAATCGCATCACCGTTAATATCTGGTCTAGAAAATGGTGTGATAGGTGCAGAACCATAGCTTATGATTTATTCAGGGTGAACTCAGTAACTTGAAGAGTAAACAGATTAAGAATCACATTTGCACCACAAGAGCTCAGGCCAAATCAGAAATCTTTGATTACATTGAAGGCTTCTACAATCGGGTTAGGCGCCACAAGCACCTCAATCAACTCAGCCCTCTTGAGTTTGAGTGCCAGCAGAAAACTGCGCGATGAGAAGTGTCTATAAAATTGGGGGAATGCCAATGTGTTATGAAATGTGTTTTATGATAAAATTTTTTTTGAACTGAGAAAGTATGTAAACATCAGTTTTAGATGTAACCTGACGTCTAAGTTTTTGATTTGCAAGAACATCATTAGTTCCAAAAAAGTTATGCAACAATTCTCTAACACTAGGGGTATTTATATGAAAAAAACGGTGAAAATTTCCATCATCGCTTCACTTCTGGCTAACGCTGGCTTTTTGTATGCGGGCAATTTGCAATCTTGGCAGGAAATTTGGCGTGATGATTTTTCCGGTTCAGTGTTGGATACCACGAACTGGCAAGTAACTACAGGCACCCAATACCCGGGTGGGGCAGAGCAATTTGGCACATGGGAAGTTCAAACGTATACCAACAGCCCAAACAATCTTTATTTGCAGAATGGTAGCTTATTTATTAAGCCCGTGAAAGGTTCTGGCGCTTCTTCTGCGTTAGGGACTTGGACATCAGCTCGGATCGAAACAAAAAGAATGGATTTTGCACCGCCTGATAATGGTGCCATGGCCGTTGAGGCCAGAATCAAATTACCCAATGTGACTGGTGACGCTGCTGCGGGTTATTGGCCGGCGTTCTGGATGCTTGGTGGGCCATTTCGAGGAGTTTATAAGAATTGGCCTATTGTTGGCGAAATCGATATTCTTGAAAATGTGAATGGTAGAAATAAAGCTTGGGCTACTTTTCATTGTGGTTATTGGCAAAGTAATCATTGTAATTCACCTACTGGTAAAGGGGGGACTACTGAGCCGATGCCGGGTGCTGCTCCCCTTCAAGGTGAATTTCATACGTATCGTTTAGAGTGGGACAAAAGTTCATCGCCTTCTGAAATGAGGTGGTATTTAGATGGGCGCCTATTCCACACTGTACGTAGCACTGATATCGGAAATGGTTTTAATATTGGAGGTCAAGAAGCTCAAGATGCTCAGTGGGCTTGGGATATGGCCACCAAACATGGTTATTTTATTCTTTTAAATGTGGCCA
Source organism: Burkholderiaceae bacterium (assembly GCA_032122355.1). Lineage (GTDB taxonomy): Bacteria > Pseudomonadota > Gammaproteobacteria > Burkholderiales > Burkholderiaceae_C > RFTU01. Next base: position 636 of record JAUMCS010000112.1, on the reverse strand, counting down.
TGGGGGGAGTGTTTCCCGATAATGAAATTCTTAACGCACGGAAAACCCCTTGGGATAGTACGATTTCAGGTCAACCTATGGAGGTCGATTATGTGAGGGTGCAGTACGCGGAGCCGTTATCGCCTCCTTTGCCCACTCCTGCTCCAGAACGAACGAACACTTGGCGTTTAATTTGGAATGATGAGTTTAGTGGTTCTGGCAAGCTTGATGAGAGTAAGTGGTGGTACAACATTGGTACGCAATATCCTGGTGTTCGAGCTGCGAAACAGTTTGGCACTTGGCAAGTTGACAAAGCAACAGATAGTACGGATGTCGTTTATCAAGAGGGGGGTAAACTTTATATAAAACCCAAACGAAACATTGCAGTATCGGATCCGGCAAGGGTTGAAGCTTGGGATTCTGCCCGTGTTGAAACTGTCAACCTCAATTTCCAACCACCAGAGGGTGGCGTCATGAAAGTAGAGGCAAGTATCCAATTGCCAAATGTAACCGGCTCAGCAGCTCAAGGCTATTGGCCCGCTTTTTGGATGTTAGGTGGGCAATTTAGAGGCATTTGGGATAATTGGCCTAATGTTGGCGAGATTGATATTTTAGAAAATATTAATGGTGAAAATAGGGTGTATGGTACAGATCGGA
>JAUMCS010000111.1:0-21968 GCA_032122355.1 Burkholderiaceae bacterium | reverse complement strand
ATGGGACTTTTGTTGGCGTGCAAACCTTTGATTGGCAGTCGTTTCACTCCTGTAGGCAGCTGTTCTGACGGTGTAAATAAACGCTGCCGAATATCGGACACACTCAAATCCAAAATTTCCGCTGGATCAAAAGCCAAATCCCATACCAGCAACTCATTCTTATTCTGCGGATGGATTTGTAGCGGCCAAACTATGGCTAAACCTCGGCGGGCTGAACCAAACATGGCCGATATATGAATGAATGGCTCAGGCTCATGAGACCAAGGGCCTATGGCTTCCCATACGGCATCTTTATGCCGCAATTTCAAACAGTACTCAAACAATCGGGGATTAGCCTGACGCAATAACCGAGCCAGCGCAATGGTGGCACGCACATCACTCAAGGCATCGTGCGCTGCATCATGCATTAACCCATTAGCGGCTGAGAGCTTTTCCAATCGGAGGCTGATTTGCCCATCTTCGCCTCGGGGCCACTCAATACCCTCTGGCCTTAAGGCAGCATACGTTCGCACCACATCCAACAAATCCCAACGGCTGCAGCCATTACTCCACTCTCGACAATAAGGGTCAAACAGGTTGCGCCAGAATAAAAATCGAGTGACTTCATCATCAAAGCGCAAGGTGTTGTATCCCACACCGATGGTGCCTGGTTCAGATAAATGCTCCATCACAGCAGCGGCAAAGGTGGGCTCGGGCAGTCCGTGCTCAAAGCAATGCTGCGGCGTAATTCCGGTGATGAGGCAACTCACCGGGTCGGGCAAGGCATCGCGTGGTGGTTGGCAGTACATCATCACTGGCTTACCAATTTCGCGCAGCTCTAAGTCGGTGCGGATTCCCGCAAACTGGGCAGGCGCATCACGCGACGGCACTTTGCCAAAAGTTTCGTAATCATGCCAAAAAAAGGCGGGATTCATGCTTTAGGTGGGTTGATTGAAAAGCCTTTTTCGTCAGCCCACTGCTGCAAAAGCGGCAAAAGGCGCATTAGCGGGCCCCATTTTTCATCGAGTACGCGTGTCACGGTATCGACTATCGCCTGAGTTGAACGCTCAATTTCAATATTCAGGCGATCTCCCACACTGCGCTGCCCAAAGGTGGTTAAACGCAAGGTTTCAGGAATCAGCCAGACCTCAGCCCAACCACTGCCATCGGCCTCATAACCCACATCAGCCATCGTCAAACTGGCGCCATGTATAGCCAAATTGCCTTTGGGAAACAGGTATTGCATCCAGTGTCTGGGTATACCAATACGCACAACATGATTGTTATCGGGCTGGCGCACCTGGGTAATGCTGGCCGTAAAATCAATGTGCCCTGATAAGCAATGGCCGCCAATTTCTGCGCCTTCCCGTGCTGCTCGCTCTACATGTACGCCGCTACCCACAGTCAAGTTACCCAATGTGGTCATAGCCAGTGTTTGCTGCATGACATCAAAGCTGGCTTCTTCAGTACCTTCGGATGTATTGAATAATTGCGTTACCGTGAGGCAAACACCATCACAGGCGACACTGGCACCGACTTGAAGCCCATCGGAAAAGCCCGCTGGAAATTTCAAACGAAGGGTTCTTAATCCGGCTTGATCTTGAATGTGTGAAACTTGCGCCACACCTTGAATAATTCCTGTAAACATCTTCTCAGGTTAACATGAGAAGCGCATCATGAATAAATCTTTTATTGTATCAGCACCACTCTCTGGCCCACAAAAGGCCATGCAACGCCTGGGTTTGGTGCGCCCCATTGATTTAGCACTTCACTTGCCTTTGCGCTATGAAGACGAAACACGCCTCATACCATTCAAGCAATTGCAATCTGGCCAAGTGGCACAGGTCGAGGGTATCGTGGTGCAATCTGAGGTTGAACTCAAGCCACGGCGGCAATTAATCGTGCGTTTGAAAGATGCACAGTCACATGAATTGGTGTTGCGCTTTTTGCACTTCTATGCCAGTCAGCAAAAAAGTTTAGCCGTCGGCCAACGCATCCGTGCCATGGGCGAGGCCCGAGTGGGCTTCTGGGGTGTAGAGATGGTACACCCCACCTTCAAGGTGGTCACAGCCGATACGCCATTGGCTAAAACACTTACACCCATTTATCCGGCTAGTGCCCAACTACCACAAGCTTATTTACGCAAGGCGGTTGCTTCGGGCTTGCAACGTGCCCATTTAGATGAAGTGATACCTCCTCACTTGATTCCCAGTGGTTTACCCACCCTACGTGCAGCCCTGCAATCTTTGCATTACCCTGCAGCAGGTACGCCCTTAGATGCGCCTGAAACACGCTCATCCCCCGAGTGGCAACGCCTGCAGTGGGATGAACTACTAGCGCAGCAACTGAGCCAATTGGCCGCGCAAAAACAACGCGCCCTTCGGCGCGCACCGCCACTCACAGAAATTCCTATGGGCTTAGCGCAGCAATTGCAACAGGTGCTGCCGTTTAACTTAACGGCTGCGCAGCAGCGTGTGGCGGCCGAAATCATGCAAGATATGGCCAAAAATCAACCAATGCATCGTTTGCTCCAAGGTGATGTAGGCTCAGGTAAAACCGTAGTTGCAGCCATGGTAGCTGCCGTGGCTATAGATGCGGGTTGGCAGTGTGCGCTTATGGCGCCCACGGAAATTTTGGCTGATCAGCACTTTCGCAAATTGGTGCATTGGCTACAGCCCTTACTGGCTCAGCGCCAAAAAAGCGTGGCGTGGTTGAGCGGAAGTGTCAAAGGGAAAGCGCGTAAAGCCATGCTAGAGGCCACCGCCAATGGCCAGGCAGCCTTGATCATAGGTACACATGCCGTAATACAAGATCAAGTGCAATTTCATCGCTTAGGTTTGGCCATCATTGATGAGCAGCATCGATTTGGGGTGGCTCAGCGTTTGGCACTGCGGCAAAAGTTAGAGGAATCTAATCAGCGTGATAATGGGCTGGAGGATGCCCTACCCTTAGAGCCTCATTTGCTTATGATGTCAGCCACCCCCATACCTCGGACCTTGGCGATGACCTACTATGCGGATTTGGCTTTAAGCACCATTGATGAGCTGCCCCCTGGACGTACGCCGATTATCACCAAGGTTTTTTCCCATGATCGCCGTTTGGATGTGATTGGCCGCATACGTGATGAAGCACAGCAAGGGCGGCAGGCTTATTGGGTTTGCCCTTTGATTGAAGAAAGCGAAGCTTTAGATTTACAAAACGCCACCGAAGCTCACGCATTGCTGAGTGAACAATTGCACCCCCTACAAGTAGGCTTATTACACGGTCGCATGAGCGCGACTGAAAAAGCCGCCACCATGGCCTTATTTGAACAAGGCCAAACCCATGTTTTAGTCGCCACCACGGTGATTGAGGTAGGGGTAGATGTACCCAATGCCAGCCTGATGGTGATCGAGCATGCTGAGCGTTTTGGCTTGTCGCAATTGCATCAGCTGCGTGGCCGAGTGGGCCGGGGATCAGCTGCCAGTGTGTGTGTGTTGCTGTTTACCGGCCCTTTATCTCTCACGGGTAAAGCGCGCTTGCGGGCCATGGCTGAAACCAACGATGGGTTTGAAATTTCTCGGCGTGACCTTGAAATCCGAGGGCCGGGCGAATTCATGGGGGCAAGGCAAAGTGGCGATGCCTTATTGCGCTTTGCAGATTTGCATGAAGGAAACCCCTTGCTGCAACATGCCCGCGAAATTGCGCCCGTACTATGGCGTGAATATCCCGCCGCCGCCCAAAAACACACCGAGCGCTGGTTGTCCAGCCGCTCGGAGTATTTGAAAGCATGAAAGATCACACGCCGCGCTTAATGGGGGTAGTTCTTGCTTAGAATCAAGGTACCATGCCTGAAATATCAATACACAACGACGGCTCAAACAGCTCAACACTCCAATGGGTTATCGACAACCAAGACTTAGGACGCCTTAAAGTATTGGCTCAAATCAAAAACTGTCAGCCCCATGAAGTCATACAACAAGCGCTTTTGCAATACTTGATCGCCGAAGAAAAGCAACTCGCCTTTATTTTTAGTCTGCATCAGTCGGCGGCTGAATATGAAAAATCGGGCCTGCATATTTCCCTAGATGCCTATCAAGCTTGGGTGAAAACCATCCAAACTCAGCCTAATGAACCGCTACCCCCATGTCAGCCATAAAAATATCGTCAAGCGCCCGCACCGACATTGAGCGCATTTTTCAGCACCTGTGTAACTTTGATGTCAAAGTCGCCTTCACAGGTACTCAAGCGCTAGCCACTGGATTTCAGTATTTAACTGAGTATCCGCACAGCGGAGAAAAAGTTCAAGGCGCCTCAGCCATTCGTAAATCGGTGGTTGATACCGGCACTCACCCCTACTGGATTTTCCATCAATATGATGCTGATACCAATGTCACTTGGATTGTGCGTATCATTCACCCCCATCTCACGGAATTAGTATGACCACTTTAACTTTTCAACAAATTATTTTGCGCCTGCAAAAATATTGGGACGAACAGGGCTGTGCCTTGCTGCAACCCTATGATATGGAGGTGGGCGCAGGCACCAGCCATACCGCCACTTTTTTACGTGCTCTAGGGCCTGAGCCCTGGAAGGCGGCTTATGTTCAGCCCAGCCGCCGCCCTAAGGATGGCCGCTACGGTCAAAACCCCAACCGCCTGCAGCACTACTACCAGTACCAAGTGGTGCTCAAACCCGCGCCGGCTAATATTCTTGACTTGTATTTGGGTTCGTTACGGGCACTGGGGTTTGATCTGAAAAAAAACGATGTGCGCTTTGTAGAGGATGATTGGGAAAACCCCACGCTAGGTGCATGGGGCTTGGGCTGGGAAGTATGGCTCAACGGCATGGAAGTGACACAGTTCACTTATTTCCAACAGGTCGGCGGTATCGATTGCCGGCCCATTACCGGTGAGATTACCTATGGCCTTGAGCGCCTGGCCATGTATTTGCAAGGTGTTGAAAATGTGTATGACCTCGTTTATGCCCCTGGCATCTCGTATGGCGATGTTTTTCACCAAAATGAGGTTGAGCAAAGCACCTACAACTTTGAGCACAGCAACACCGATTTTTTGCTGCAAGCATTTTCTGCCCATGAAGGTAACGCCCAGCATTTGATTCAAAACCAAATGGCTCTACCGGCCTACGAACAAGTACTCAAAGCCGCTCATACCTTCAATTTACTCGATGCACGTGGCGCCATATCGGTCACTGAACGGGCCAGCTATATTGGCCGCATTCGGCAATTGGCGCGGAGTGTTGCGGCAAGCTACTGGGATAGTCGCTCGCGTCTGGGTTTCCCATTGACTCCTGCCGAATGGATACAAAATGGCTTAGATGTCCCTAAAAGCGTGCAAGAGCTCCGTTCTACCAGCAACCCCAATGTAGCTCAAGCTACCCCCACTGAATCACAGGCCGCTTGACATGACCCACTCACACACTACCAGTTTACTGATTGAATTATTGGTTGAAGAGCTACCACCGAAAGCCTTGCGTAAGCTCGATACCGCCTTTGCCCAAGGCATTTGGAATGCGCTTCAAGCCATAGGCCTACTCGATGGCGAAGCCTCACAACTCACGCACTATGCCAGCCCACGCCGCCTAGCGGTTCACATCTCCAAGGTATCGGCGCAAGCACCTGACCGTACTCAGGCTACCAAACTGATGCCCGTCAGCGTAGCTTTCAGTGCTGATGGCCAGCCCACGCCTGCGTTGCTCAAGAAATTAGCCCCTCTCGGCGGCTCAGAATTACTGCCGTTGTTGCGCCGTGAACCCGATGGCAAGGCCGAATCGGTATTCATTGACATCACCACCCCTGGCCTTTCGATTGAAAAAGCCGTACAACAAGCACTAGATCAAACCTTGGCGCAGCTGCCCATACCCAAGGTCATGACTTATCAGCTGGAGCAAGGCGATAACGTGATACCTGGCTGGACAAATACGCATTTTGTTCGCCCCGCACATAGCCTTGTTGCGCTGCATGGCGAGCAAGTACTCCGTGTGCAGGCACTCGGGCTGCAGGCTGGCCGCCGCACCCACGGTCACCGCTTTGAGACTAAGCTTGATGCCATCGACCTACATCACGCCGATGACTATGCTCAGCGCCTTTTTCATGATGGCGCTGTGATTGCCTCCCGAGAAGAGCGCCGCCTTGAAATTGAGCGCCAACTCGCTGCCAAGGCCGCAGCCCTTGGCTTGAGTATTGAGCACGATGATGCTTTACTGGATGAAGTCACAGCACTCGTTGAGCGCCCGCACGTGCTCGCTTGCCAGTTTGAATCTGATTTCTTGCAAGTGCCGCCTGAATGCTTGATTCTGACCATGAAGGCCAATCAAAAGTACTTTCCTTTGCATGATGCCCAAGGCAAGCTCACGCATCACTTTTTAGTTGTCAGTAATGTTGCACCCGAGGACACTCGTGCGATTGTTCAAGGCAACGAGCGCGTGATTAGGCCCAGGCTGGCTGATGCTAAGTTTTTCTTTGACCAAGACCGCAAACGTACCTTAGAAAGCCGAGTACCCGAACTGGACAAAGTGGTTTACCACGGTAAACTCGGCTCACAACGCCAGCGCAGTGAACGTGTCGCGCGCATTGCACAAGCCGTTGTGCATCAACTCAGCCTAGCCACTCTACCCTTTACGGCTGAAGCGCGCGATGAATTTGAAGTACTGAACAGCAAGGCACAGCAAGCCGCGTATTTAGCTAAAGCCGATTTGCTCAGCGAGATGGTGGGTGAGTTTCCTGAATTACAAGGCATTATGGGGGGCTACTATGCACGCCATGAAGGCTTACGTGATGGGGTAGCCATTGCCATTGAAGATCACTATAAACCCCGATTTGCGGGTGATGCGCTACCGCGCAACCACACCGGCACCGTACTAGCCCTGGCCGATAAGCTGGAAACCCTGATCGGTTTATTTGGCATCGGCCAATTACCCACTGGCGACAAAGACCCTTATGCCTTGCGTCGGCATGCTTTGGGCGTGATTCGTATTCTTTTAGAAAAAAACTTGCCCTTGGCTCTGCCGGAATTGATCGCCCAGTCCATACCGGTATTTGGTGATCTCATCAACAACCCCACTCAAGCCCTACTGGCATTTATGCAGGATCGTCTGGCCGTTTTACTGCGCGAGCAATGCTACACAGCCTTAGAGGTGGATGCCATACTCAGCCTAGAGCCGCCACGCCTGGGCGATATTCCTGCCCGATTAGCGGCTGTGCGGGCATTCACCCAATTACCCGAATCCCCCTCACTGGCAGCGGCCAATAAGCGTGTGTGTAATATCCTGAAAAAGGCCTCTGACTTCTCGGAGGTTTTGAGCGTGAATGTCGATAAACTTCTAGAACCTGCAGAAAAAGCCCTGTATGCCTGCATTGAATCGGTCGCAGCGGATGCCCAGCGCAAGTTCGCTCAGCATGAATACATTGCCTCTTTGCAAGTGTTGGCGGCACTGAAGCTGCCGGTGGATCAGTTTTTTGAGGAAGTGATGGTGAATGCAGAGGATGCTGAATTGCGCCATAACCGACTTGCCCTGTTGGCCCGCTTACGCCAAGCCATGAATCAAGTCGCCGATCTGTCACGCTTGGTTGCCTAACCTCCAATTACGTATGCTCACTTATAAACTCATCATCCTTGGCCGTGACGGTGTCCTCAACCGTTACCGATCGGATCACGTCAAAACGGCGGCCGAGTGGGAGCCCTTGCCGGGCGCGCTTGATGCGCTGGCACGGCTGACCCAATCGGGCTGGCATGCTGTGGTGGCCACCAATCAAGAGGGCATAGGCCGTGGCGTTGTAGACATGACCTCGGTCAACGCCATTCATCATCGCATGATCAAGGCTGCGCAAGCTGCGGGGGGCCGTATTGATGCGGTTTTTTTATGCCCCCATGCACCCGAGGAATCATGCGACTGCCGCAAACCCCAACCTGGCTTGATTCTTCAAATTGCCAAGCGCTACAACGCCACCTTAGGCCGAGTTCCTCTACTTTGCGATAACGTGCGCGATTTACAAGCCGCCCAGGCTGCCGGTTGTCAACCCCATTTGCTGGGTACAGGGCGGGCGGCCGCGCTGCCCCCTGAAGAAATCAAAGCCTGGGTTGATTCAGTCCCCGGAACGCGTATGCACAAGGATTTAGAGGCTTTTGCGGATTTCTGGCTTCATGACAAATCATAAAAACATCGTATGACTGGCCGTCTCATTCCCCTGCTTCGATCCTTTATTTTTATCATTTGGCTGATATTCACTGTCATTCCATGGGCGATTGCTGCCTTGGTGTTGTCTGTGTGTATACGAGGCCCGCGCCTTTACTGGTTTTGTACAGGCTGGTTATGGTTGGTTATTGGGGGCGCTCGGTTGATTTGTGGGGTGAAATGGCGCATACAAGGGCAAGAAAACTTAGTTCAAACAGTTCATCACTCCCTCATTCTTTGCCCTAAGCATCAAAGCACATGGGAAACCTTTGCCTTCCCTGTGTTGATGTCACAACCCTTGGCTTTCGTCTTCAAGCAAGAATTATTACGAATCCCCTTTTTTGGCTGGGCTATGGCGAGGCTTGACATGATTCATATCAATCGCCAAAAATCGGCACAAGCATGGCAAAAGGTTGTCGAGCAAGGACAAGAATTCATGTCTAAGGGATTATGGATCATCATGTTCCCAGAAGGTACCCGCGCGGCACGTGGCAGCAAAGGAAAATACAAAACGGGAGCCAGTCGATTAGCCCTGAGTACCGGTGCGGCACTGGTACCGATTGCCGTGACATCTGCCCGTTGCTGGCCCAGGCGCAGCTTTATTCTGAAGCCCGGAGTTATTGATGTATCCATAGGCCCACCCATTGCACCGAATCAAGCCCATGCAGATGAACTTATGCTGAAAGTTGAAACCTGGATTGAAACCGAAATGCATCGACTCGATTCTGCTGCTTACGTTACCCCACCAAAACCACATCAGGCACACTCATACCATTCTTCCACTTAATTTCTCACCACCATCATGTTGATATTTGAAACCTACCCCTGGGCCAAAGCGCTACACCTCATTTTTGTCGCCAGTTGGTTTGCTGGCTTGTTTTACTTGCCCCGTTTTTTTGTGAATCTCGCTATGATGCCAGCTGAGAGCCATGCTGAACGAGACCGCCTGCTGGTGATGGCACGTAAGTTATACCGCTTTAGCACCTTGCTGATGTGGCCAGCGCTAATATTGGGTATTTGGATTTGGATGGCTGTTGGCATTGGCCGTGGCCCAGGCAATATTTGGATGCATATCAAGCTGTTGTTGGTGATACTGGCCATCGGTTACCATCACGGTTGTGGCCGTATACTTCGTAAATTTGAAACATCCAGCCCTCACCGTTCGCACCGGTGGTATCGCGTTTTTAACGAAATTTCTGTTCTTTTATTTGCTGGAATTGTGTTTTTGGTGGTGATCAAACCCTTTTGAATAGCGCCCCAATTTCCCCTCATTGCATCCCCCAAAACGGCTAGATATCATGTATTTTTAGGTTGGCGTTGCTTTGCCATTTCACTTCATATCCGGTTCGAAAATTCACCCATCATCATGGATATCCAGCAGATTAAACTGCGCATCCCTATCCACCATTTAAACCCTGAATAATTTTGGACAAATACTCCATCAACAGATGCACGCGGTGGGGCACATAGCGGTTACTGGGTAAAACGGCATAAATCCCCAAGGGCTCATCTTCAAACGAGCATGAAAAAGCTATATTTGAGGTTATGCTTGAACGAAGACCTTTTTTGACAGAAGTTTTTGAATATGAACGTTGAATACACCCAAACAGCCAAAGGTTTGCACTGGCTCATGGCCGTTGTGATCATCGGCTTATTGGCCTTAGGCATTTACATGTCTAACCTGCCTCTATCCCCCACAAAGCTGGAGCTTTACGCTTGGCACAAATGGTTTGGTGTGACGGTTTTTTTGCTGGTTTGGGTTCGCCTTGCATGGCGCATCATGCACCCTCCTCCAACGCCGCCCGAGGGGCTTTCAACTTTGCTTGTCAGGTTAGCGCATATCGGTCATTTCGCGCTGTATGCTTTCATGATTGTCATCCCATTAAGCGGCTGGCTCATGAGCTCTGCTAAGGGGTTCCAAACGGTTTGGTTTGGCGTGGTTCCACTGCCCGATTTGATCGATAAAAACCGCGAACTGGGCAATGCTTTGCAACTTTTACACAAGGTACTGAATGTGCTGTTCATGCTCACCATTGCTGGCCACACAGCAGCAGCGCTGTGGCACCATGTTTGGCGCAAAGACGAAACGCTACGCCGCATGGGTTGGCGATTTTCGAAATAAAACCTCATGAAAAAATTCTTCTCCACCCTTTCGTTACTTCTTCTCAGTACCGTTGCCGCACAGGCCGCGGTATTTCAAGCAGTTGCGGTCGACAAAAGCCAAATCACTTTCAGCTTCAAGCAAATGGGGGTGAATATGGATGGAAAATTCAAGCGCTTCCATGCTCAAATCCAATGGGACACCACCCAACCCCATCAAGCCAAAGGGGGCATTGAAATTGATTTGAACAGCATTGACACGGGCTCTACTGAAGCCGACCAAGAGGTCCTGAGCAAATCATGGTTTCATGTTGCGGCTTACCCCAAGGCAACATTTGTGCTCAAAAGCTTGCGGCCCCTGCAAGGTCAGAGTTATGAGGCCAAAGGCTTGTTAACCCTCAAAGGTCAAACCCGTGAAGTGGTCGCACCCGCCACGCTCACGCCACAAGGCATGCTCACGGGTAGTTTTGTGCTCAAGCGCGCCGACTACGCCATCGGTGAAGGCATGTGGGCTAAGTTTGATGTGGTTGCCAATGAAATTTTGGTGAAATTCAACCTTCCCCTCCAATAGATTTTTTAACCAGGAGTCTTTATGAAATCCATCCAACAACGCTTATTGATGGCTGTATTTGCAGCCTGTAGCGGAACGGCAATAGCTGAACCCGTCACCTACACCATTGATGAAAGCCACACCTATCCGCGTTTTTCTTATTCACATTTTGGCTTATCTACGCAACTCAGCAGCTTCTCCAAAACCAGCGGCAAAGTGGTTTACGATGCGCAAGCCAAAACGGGCAACGTTGAGATCAGCATTGACATGAAATCGGTCAACACCGGTTTCGCCGATTTCAACGACCATATCCAGGGCGAGGATTTTTTCCATACCGCCAAACACCCCACCGCGACCTTCCGGTCTACCAAAGTGGTTTTTGAAGGCGACAAACCCACCAGCATTGATGGCCAGCTCACCATCAAAGGTGTCACCAAGCCCGTCACGTTAACAGTCACATCTTTTTTGGCTATGCCACACCCCATGCGCAAAAAACCTGCTTTAGGTGCCAATGCCTACACGCAAATCAAACGCTCTGAATTTAACGCCGGCAAATATGCACCCTATGTCAGCGATGACGTTCGCATTGACATTGCCATTGAAGCCGTAGCGCCCTAATCTGGTTTTGTATCAGGCATAAAGGTTTTTTCCTTTATGCAAAATGTAGGCAAAAGAAAAACCCTTGAAAGCAGAAAGCTTGCAAGGGTTTTCAGGTTTTGGCGGAGTGGACGGGGCTCGAACCCGCGACCCCCGGCGTGACAGGCCGGTATTCTGACCAACTGAACTACCACTCCTGGTCATAGGCAACTTTATGCTAACGCATCAAGTGTTGCTCAACTTGGCGTCCCCTAGGGGATTCGAACCCCTGTTACAACCGTGAAAGGGTCGTGTCCTAGGCCTCTAGACGAAGGGGACTAATTTTTAATTCTTGAACGACGCTTTTATTGACAAGCCACCTTATGTGGTGGAGGTAAGCGGGATCGAACCGCTGACCTCTTGCATGCCATGCAAGCGCTCTCCCAGCTGAGCTATACCCCCGTTTTGTTACCCTTTATCTAAAGGTACATTTTGCTTTTTTGCCCTCGCTGATTGTGTCAAACTAGGCTAAAACAAAACAGGCTTGAAAATTAGCACTGCGCTGTTCAAGTAAGAATGTAAGTATACATCAAATTGACAGATTTTCCAATCGTTTTAAAATTTCTTCACGCTCAAACAAAGCCAAAACCGCATCAATCGATGGCGTTTGTGGTGTTGCGCATACAAGTACCCGCACCGGTATCGCTAATTGAGGCATTTTGAGTTGATGCGCCGCCAATGTTTGTTTCATACAAGCCGCAATAGCTGCCGCACTCCACTCACTCTGAGCAATGGCTTGGGCAAAATCCTTGAGCGCAGGCACCACAGCCTCGGTAATATGAGCTTGACGCAATTCCGAAGAAATATCAGGTGCCTGAAAATATAAAACTGCCCACTTGGCCAGCTCAACTGTAGTGTTACAGCGATCTTTAAATAAGCCACAAATGGATACCAATCGATCATCAACAGCCACATCTAATGCATAAATGCGCTGGATCTGAGCCGCCACCAAAGCAGCTAACCGAGCGTTAGCTGCTTGCTTAATATATTGCCCATTCACCCAAGCCAGCTTGGCAGGATCCCATTGTGCCGGGCTTTTTGCCAGATGGCTACCATCAAACCACTGCACCATTTGCTCAAGGGTAAATAGCTCCTCATCACCATGGCTCCAACCCAAACGCGCCAAATAGTTCAACATGGCCTCAGGCAAGTAACCGTCTTGCTCGTATGCCGTCACGCTCACTGCGCCGCGCCGCTTGCTGAGCTTGAGCCCATCATCCCCCAAAATAATCGGACAATGACCAAATTCTGGGACCGTCGCTCCCAACGCTTGATACATATTGATTTGCCAAGGCGTGTTGTTAATGTGCTCGTCACCTCTGAACACATGCGTAATACCCATATCCCAATCATCCACCACCACAGCAAAGTTATAGGTCGGAATACCCTTGGCTTGTGTACCCATGCCCTCCGCTGCAGGCCGAAGAATAATCAAGTCATCGATTTCTTGATTTTCAATGCGTATGGGGCCTTTCACCAAATCATTCCAAACCACAGCACCTGTTAGCGGATTGGCAAACCTCACCACAGGCCGAACACCTTCGGGTATGGGAGGGAGTGTTTTACCCGCCTCGGGTCGCCAGCGGCCATCGTATCGGGTTTTTAAACCTTGCGCTTTTTGCTCCTCGCGCATGGCATCAAGCTCTTGTGGGGTACAGTAACAATAATATGCTGTACCGGCGGCCAACATCTGATCCACCACCTGATGGTAACGCTCCAGCCTTTGCATTTGGTAGATCGGGCCCTGGTCATAATCTAAGCCAAGCCAGTCAAGGGATTGCAATATTTGCTCGACGGAATCTTGCGTTGAGCGCTCAACATCCGTATCTTCAATGCGCAGTATGAATTGGCCGCCATAATGACGAGCAAAGGCCCATGAATACAATGCCGTGCGGGCAGTTCCCAAATGTAAAAAGCCTGTAGGAGACGGAGCAATACGCGTACGCACTGGATGATTTTTCATAATTAGATGGATTTTTCAACAACTCATTGGTTTTAACTTACGCCAGCAATGCCAAACCTCGCGCCAAATCAGCTTGAATATCCTGGATATCTTCTAGCCCCACCGCCACACGGATCATGCCTTGCGTGATGCCGGCAGCCAAACGTTGGTCTTCGGTTAAACGCCCATGCGAGGTAGTCGCCGGATGGGTGATGGTAGTTTTGGTATCGCCCAGATTGGCCGTAATCGAGCAAACTTGTGTGGCATCAATCACCGCAAAAGCATTTCTACGGCCTTCTTCGGCACCCCGACCTTGAACCACAAAGCTCACGACGGCTCCACCGCTACGGCTTTGCTGCGCCATCGCCAGTGCATACTGAGCATGAGATTTCAACCCCGGGTAATACACATGTTGCACACCAGGTTGCGCCTCTAGCCATTCGGCCAAAGCCAGGGCGCGCTCACTTTGTGCTTTCATGCGAATACGGAGCGTTTCCATGCCCTTCAATACCACCCAAGCGTTAAAGGGTGATAAGCTCATGCCGGCTGAGCGCATCACAGGCACAAAAACCCCTTCAACCAAGGCTTGCGATGCACAAATGGCACCAGCTATCACTCGACCCTGACCTTCCAAGTATTTGGTGCCTGAATGGATGATCAAATCAGCCCCCCACAACGCGGGGCGCTGCAATGCAGGCGTACAAAAACAATTATCAACGGCCAATAAAGCGCCGGCATTGTGGGCTATGTCGGCTAACGCTTGAATGTCACAAATCTCGGTTAAGGGATTGCTGGGAGTTTCAGCAAACAAGAGTTTCGTGTTGGGGCGTATGGCTTGCTTCCATTCTTGAACATCGGTTTGTGAAACAAAAGTTGACTCTACGCCAAACTTGCCAAATTCCCCCTGCAACAGCTTAATGGTGGCACCAAACACGCTGCGCGAACACACCACATGATCACCGGCCTTCAACAAACCCATGATCATCAGCAAAATAGCCGACATACCACTGCTGGTGGCAATACAAGCCTCTGTGCCCTCCAGTGCCGCCAAACGGCGTTCCATCATATTCACGGTGGGATTGGAGAATCGGGTGTAGACAAACGCTTCTTCTTCATTGGCAAAACGCCGCGCGGCCGTTTGCGCATCAGGATGAACAAAACTACTGGTCAGAAAGAGTGCTTCGGAATTTTCCCCCCACTGAGATGGTGGCAATCCCTGCCGCACGGCCAAAGTGTCTAGGCCTACATCGGCAGGCAGTTGTGTACCTACGATGCGCTTTTTTGAAGAAGGTGAGTTGGATTGAGTCATAACACTAGAAAGGGTTAATCTGTTTTGCCTTGCAGGACCAAACGGGTTCTTGATTGGGTTGATTCATCTTCATCCCCCTGTTGTGCGCGCTGAGCTGCCATGGCAGCAAAATCATCTGCCGAAACATCACCCGTGATATAACAACCATCAAAGCAAGATGCCTCAAAACCAGACACCGCAGGGTTCAGGGCTGCGACCACGGATTTCATCGCATCAACATCTTGATAAATCAAAGCATCCGCACCCATAAAATCACAGACCTCTTGCAGGGTTCTGTTCGATGCAATCAACTCTTGCTTAGTGGGCATATCAATACCATAAACATTCGGGTAACAAACCGGTGGTGCCGCACTGGCCATATAAACTTTATTCGCGCCGGCCTCACGCGCCATTTGAATAATTTCCTTACTCGTAGTGCCACGCACAATCGAATCATCAACCAGTAGCACATTGCGCCCCTTGAACTCACTGCCAATTGCATTGAGCTTTTGCCGCACCGATTTTTTCCGCATACCTTGCCCTGGCATAATGAATGTTCGACCCACATAACGATTTTTTACAAAACCCTCACGATAAGGCAGACCGAGGGTTTGCGCCAATTCCATCGCAGCGGGGCGGCTTGATTCTGGTATCGGTATCACCACATCAATGGCATCTAAAGACAATACATCCAAAACCCGCTGCGCTAAGGTCACGCCCATTTGCACACGTGCTTCATAAACCGAAATACCATCAATCACTGAATCAGGCCGTGCCAAATACACGTACTCAAAAATGCAAGGATTAAGCTGAGTTTTACTGGCGCACTGTTTAGCATGTATCGTGCCATCAGCACTGATGAATAAGGCTTCTCCAGGAGCCACATCACGCTCTAGCCGATATCCGTTACCGTCTAGGGCCACGCTTTCACTGGCAATCATCACTTCAGTACCTTGGGCTGTTTCTGCCGTACCATACACCAGCGGACGAATTCCGAAAGGATCGCGAAAAGCCAATAACCCATGCCCAGCGATCATCGCAATCACCGCATACGATCCTTTTACACGCCGATGAACAGCCGATACCGCATTAAAAATATCATCCGGCGACAACGGCATGCTTTTGGCACATCGCTCGAGCTCATGCGCCAAAATATTGATTAAAACCTCTGTATCGCTTTCGGTATTGATGTGCCGACGATCAATTTCACTGAGTTCTTTTTTTAGTACAGGCGCATTGGTTAGATTACCGTTATGTACCAGCACAATCCCAAAGGGCGCATTCACATAAAAAGGTTGCGCCTCTTCTTCGCTGTAAGCATTACCCGCTGTAGGGTAGCGCACTTGGCCTAGCCCCATATTGCCAGGCAAAGCGCGCATATTTCGGGTACGAAATACATCACGCACCATGCCACGGGCTTTATGCATGAAGTATTTGTTATCTTGCATGGTCACGATACCCGCAGCATCTTGGCCTCGATGCTGCAGCAACAGCAGAGCATCATAGATAACCTGATTTACGGGCAATGCAGAAATCACGCCAACTATGCCACACATAAAAGTTTCCTTGAGTAGTTAAGCTACAGGCCATCCACTACAACTCATGGCCTGTAAAAGTTAAGGTAATCGTATTGCCACTTCTGCTGGAACCCATGGCTTGATAACTTGTATCAAGTTTGCCACCCAAGCACGGCCTTGTGATTGTTGCCATGCATTGTAATCAATCAAAGGTGTCATCCCCACCAAAGTGACTACCACGAGTAGGAAAACCAACGCACGAACGGCACCAAATAGTCCGCCCAATATTCGATCGGCGCTATGCAAAACCGTTTTATGCACCACACCGCGTGTCCACTTCGACACCAGCATCCACAACAACAGTGTCAGAACAAAACCAACCAGCATCGATGCACCCACACGTAAGTTGGATTCCTCAGACCCAATCGGAATATAGGGAGCCAATCGAAGTGCACCCAGTTGCGAAACCCAATACGCAATCACCCAACCGGCCAACGACATGAACTCATAAAGAAAACCACGCCAAACGCCTATCCCAACTGAAAATAGCAAAATGCCCAGCATTAAACCATCCACGGCGCCCAAATTCATCATCCGTGAATCCCATTCATATCGCTAGTAGTGCTGGCGAAACACCTAGGGTTTTGAGCTTCTTTTGCACCTTGGCTGCATCTTCACGTGTCGTAAAAGGGCCTATTCGTATGCGAGTGCGTTTTTCCCCCTTCACATCAATCACTTGAGTGTAAGTTTTCAAACCTAAGGCTTCTATTTTTCGCCGCCATTCACGAACTAATTTAGGATCGGCATATGCGCCAGCTTGCACCACAAACTTAGGCTTTTCCTTGAGGGTTTCCTTGAGAGTTTCATTAGCCGGCTCATTGACAGGTTTCTTGATCCGCTCTTGGAGGGTTTTGGTGGGGGCATCTGCCTGATCTCGCACTTCAGGTTCATGTGGCGGTTGCTGCGGCTCGCTGACAATCGATGATGATTTAGCCTCATTAGAGACCACCGGTGCATTAGCTTCTGGATCAGCCATCACAATAGGAATATCTAAGGCAACGGGACGTGGCTGAGTTTGAAAAATGATCGGGAAAGTCACCAGACCTAGTGTTAATAATATACCCGCGCCCACCAGTCTTCGACGAGCACGCGCTCTGGCCTCAAGAACAGGGTCACTGGGGAATTCAGCCGCATCGCGCACAGGGGGCTTCACTTTAGCCATGATAAATTACTCACTTTGTCACACCGCCAACTGTGTAGAAAGATCCAAACACCACAATTCTATCTTCTGGATTGGCCGCTGCCAGAGCTGCCTGCAAAGCTGCAGCCGGATGTTCAAAACAATCCAATGAAACCGCGCGATCAGCCAAACAAGGCTCAATGATAGTGCGTAGAACAGTAGCTCGTGCGGCCCGAGGTGTAGGCAAATCCGTGAAATACCATGCGTCTACCAGCGGTAGTAAAGGCCGCAGCACTTGTTCAATGTTTTTATCGGCCATGGCACCAAATACCGCAAATGTTCGCGGATAAAAACCCATTTGATCTAAATTAACCGCTAAAGTAGCCGCCGCGTGGGGATTGTGTGCGACATCAAGCACACGCACAGGCTGCCCTGGCAAAACTTGAAAACGCCCGGGCAACTCCACCAGAGCTAAGCCCTCACGAACAGCCTGAGCAGATACCGGCAATAAAGGCTCAAGTGCCTCAAGGGCAGCCAAAACACCACTGGCATTGAGTATCTGATTCACTCCGCGTAAAGCGGGATAAGCCAAAGCATGGTAGCGACGCTGCAAGCCCTTCCATTGCCACTGTTGTCTATCTCCTGAGTGCGTGAAATCACGCCCTGCCACACGCAAATCTGCACCTACCTTTTCAGCGTAAGCCAGCACGCTTTGGGGAGGCATTGGATCACTCAATACAGCCGCTCGACCAGAACGCATGATATGCGCCTTTTCATAACCAATACTCTCTCTATCTGGCCCCAGATAATCGGTATGATCAAGGTCAATGCTGGTAATGATGCTGCAATCGGCATCGACCACATTAACCGCATCTAAACGGCCGCCCAAGCCGACCTCTAAAACAACCACATCCAGTGAAGTATGCGAGAGTAAACGCATAATTGCCAAGGTGGTAAATTCAAAGTATGTTAGTGTTGTGTCGGCACGGGCTTGCTCGACAGCGTGGAAATGGGGCAATAAATCATGCTCAGTGCACATAGACCCATTGATGCGGCAGCGTTCTTCAAAATGCACCAAATGCGGTTTACTGTACAAGCCCACACGGTAGCCTGCACGCAACAAAATAGCCTCAAGCAAGGCGCAAGTCGAACCTTTGCCATTGGTGCCAGCAACCATAATCACGGGCACAGTAAAATGCAGCCCCAAAGCATCCCGAACCGCTTGAGTTCGATGCAAAGTCATGTCTATCCCTATGGGATGCAGGGCCTCAATGTAGGTTAGCCATGCGCTTAGCGTGGTAGGCTTTGCCGTTGATAGATCAGCACCCATCCCACTCAAACCAAAACATCCGCACTTTGCCGCTGCAATATCGCCAATAGACGCGCAATTTTGGCTCGCAACTCACGGCGATCCACAATCATGTCCACCGCACCTTTGGTGATCAAAAACTCTGAACGCTGGAAGCCCTCTGGAAGCACTTCACGCACGGTATTTTCAATCACACGCGGCCCTGCAAACCCAATCAAAGCTTTGGGTTCAGCAATCACGACATCACCCATAAAAGCAAAACTGGCTGAAACACCTCCCATGGTTGGATCCGTCAGTACGCTGATATAGGGCAACTTAGCCTTAGCGAGGCGCGTAAGCGCTGCATTGGTTTTGGCCATTTGCAATAGACTCAGCAAACCCTCTTGCATGCGCGCACCGCCCGTCGCAGTGAAACTCACAAATGGCACTTTTTGCTCGATCGCGGTTTCGACACCGCGTACAAAACGCTCACCCACGACCGACCCCATCGAACCGCCCATGAAGTCAAACTCAAAACAGGCGGCAATCAGTGGTACGTTGTGTACCGCCCCACCCATCACCACCAAGGCATCGGTTTCACCTGTTAGCTCAAGTGCTTGCTTAAGGCGCTCGGGGTAACGCTTGCTATCACGAAACTTCAATGCATCTACCGGAACCACTTCTTGTCCGATCTGAAATCGGCCCTCAGGATCTAAGAATGCATCCAACCTTGTGCGCGCACCCAAACGGTGATGATGACCGCATTGCGGACACACATTCAAATTCTGTTGCAAGTCGGTGTTATAAAGTACCGTTTCACAGGAAGGGCACTTCACCCACAAGCCCTCCGGTACCGTTCTACGCTCGGCGGGATCAGTTGCCTGCATTTTGGGGGGCAACAATTTTTCAAGCCAACTCATAATGGTTCTCCTTGATTCTGAATCGCATCCAATGCGCGACGAATGTCGGTAATAAATTCTGCTCCAGCACTCACCACCCTATCGGGTGATTGCTCTTCTAAAATTTGCACTAACCGGGACCCAATCACCACGGCATCGGAAACCTTCGCCACGGCCTGAGCAGTTTGAGCATCACGTATGCCAAAACCCACACCCACAGGAACAGAAACATGGGCTTTGATTTCAGGCACTGCACGCGCAACAGCATCGGTATCAAGGTGACCTGCTCCGGTGACCCCTTTAAGTGATACGTAGTATACATAGCCTTTAGCTAGGCGCCCCACTGCCGCCATACGGGCAGGCGTTGAAGTGGGAGCCAGCAAAAAAATCAAATCCATATCGGCCGCACTGAGTGCTTCGGCAAAGCCCTGGCATTCTTCAGGCGGATAGTCCACCACCAAAACACCATCCACACCCGCTTGCTGGGCAGCAGCAACAAAACTTCCTGCACCACGGCGTTGGTCATAACATTCAATGGGATTGGCATACCCCATCAGCACCACAGGTGTATGCGCATTGACTTGACGAAATTCAGCCACCATTTGCAATACATGACTTAACTCTACGCCTTTTGCCAAAGCACGTTCGGCAGCTCTTTGTATCACTGGGCCATCTGCCATAGGATCAGAAAATGGTATACCCAGCTCAATCACATCAGCTCCTGCCTGCGCCATGGCGCACATCAGGGGCACAGTTGTTTCGATATAAGGGTCACCGGCATGAATAAAGGGAATGAGCGCTTTGCGATTTTGTTTTTTTAAAGCCTCGAAAGTGGAGGAAATACGGCTCATACAGCCCCCTTAGAGTTACTGGGGGGTGGGATCACCACCGATTCAACCCCTGTTTTAATCGCTTGCCCGCGACAAGAGGGGCGACAATAGAAATCGGCCCCGGATAAATCCGCTACTGTGCCAATATCCTTGTCCCCACGCCCTGACAAATTGACCAACAAATGTTGAGTGGGCTGCATGGTTGCAGCCAGTTTCATGGCGTATGCAATGGCATGACTCGACTCAAGCGCCGGAATAATACCCTCCGTGCGACACAACCGGTGAAATGCACTCAAAGCTTCATCATCGGTGATACCCACATATTCAGCTCTGCCAATATCTTTGAGCCACGCATGCTCTGGGCCTACGCCAGGGTAATCTAAACCCGCAGAAACAGAATGAGTTTCAGTGACCTGGCCTGCTTCATTTTGCAATAAGTAAGTGCGGTTGCCATGAAGAACCCCTGGAGTGCCTTTTTGCAAAGACGCGGAATGCTTGCCCGTATCGAGCCCATGCCCCGCCGCCTCTACACCTATCAATCGGGTGGAGTGCTGATCAATGTAGGGATAAAAAATACCCATGGCATTACTACCGCCACCCACACAAGCAATCACGGCATCCGGTTGTCGGCCTATCATAGCGGGCATTTGCTCAAGGCATTCTTGACCGATCACACTTTGAAAATCACGCACCATCATGGGGTAAGGGTGTGGCCCAGCGACTGTGCCGATAATATAAAACGTGTTTTCAACATTCGTCACCCAATCACGAAGGGCTTCATTCAAAGCATCTTTGAGCGTACGACTACCCGATTCCACTGGAACCACTGTGGCACCCAATAACTTCATACGATAAACATTAGGGCTTTGACGCTTCACGTCCTCACTACCCATGTAAACCACGCACTCCAAGCCATACCTGGCGCAAATCGTGGCCGTCGCCACCCCGTGCTGACCCGCTCCGGTTTCCGCAATCACACGGGGCTTACCCATGCGTTTGGCCAGTAGTGCCTGTCCAATCGTATTGTTAACCTTGTGCGCACCGGTATGATTGAGATCTTCACGTTTGAGAAAAATTTGAGCCCCCCCCAACTCGCAGGATAACCGTTGGGCATGATAGATAGGACTAGGACGCCCCACAAAATGCTTCAGCTCACGTTCAAATTCCGCACGAAAATCCGGATCATTTTGATACTGGGCATATGCCAGCTTTAACTCATCAAGAGCATGAATGAGCGTTTCAGCAACAAAAGTGCCACCATAAGGGCCAAAGTGACCATTGACATCGGGTTGCTGATAATTTTGCATAAAAAAGTATTGACTTTAGGTTGACAACAATTGATCGGTACAGCGCACAGCCTGACAAAACGATTGCATGGCGGGATGATGTTTAATGCCTTTTGCCACTTCCACACCCGAACTCACATCCACACCCCATGGGCGTATTTGACGAATACCAGCCCCCACATTATCTGCATTTAAACCGCCAGAAAGAATCAAAGGTGTCGACAGCCCTTGAGGCACCCAAGACCAATCAAAAGCCTGCCCCCCCCCGCCGTAACCCTGAACATGAGCATCTAAAACCAGC
>JAUMCS010000110.1:3849-16888 GCA_032122355.1 Burkholderiaceae bacterium | reverse complement strand
CTTTCGACCCCATGTCGGGGACCACCACTATCCACTTAGAATGAATACTTTTAATCGCTTCGCTCATTTTAAAAAAGGACATTTCTAATTTGCGCAAATAGCGGACATTTCTAAATTGGTTTGACATCGGAATAGGGGTTTTGTTTTGACAGGTATTACACACCTTTTCGCTTTGCTGGGCTAAAAAATGGGATGATATGGCTATGAAAATGGTGATGTTAATGGCTAAGTGCATGCGCGAGTTGGCCGTAGTGCTGTTGACTAGTTCCGTATTGGTGGCACAACCTGCAAATAGGGCCTTGGACGCACCCGTTTTGCCCGCATTGGGTGAATCAGTGGCTGTGGATATGCCGCTGACGGTTGAGCGTCGGTTAGGGGATGCCATCATGCGCGATGTGTATAAAGACGTCTCCTATTTTGAAGATCCTGTATTGCAAGCTTATCTGCAGCATTTGTGGGAGCCCTTGATGCAGGCTGCTCAAAGTCGGGGGGAAGTGAGTGAAGAGGCTTTGGCTGCATTTGCATGGCAGTTATTCATGATCCAAAATTCGAGTGTGAATGCCTTTGCGCTTCCGGCGGGATACATCGGTGTGCACTTGGGTTTGATGGCACTCACCACCAGTGCCGATGAGCTTGTGGCGGTATTGGCCCATGAGCTTTCTCATGTTACACAAAGACACATTGCACGCAATATAGCTCGCAGTAAGTACCAATCGGTCGCTAGCGTGGCTGCAACGGTGCTCGGTCTGCTTTTGGCCAGTCGATCAGGTAATGGCAGCATGGCTCAGGCGGCTATCGTGGGCTCGCAAGCAGCCATGCTGCAGGGGCAATTGAATTTTTCACGGGAAATGGAGCGTGAGGCTGACAGAGTGGGCTTTGGGGTGATGAAAGATGCGGGTTACGCTACAGCAGCGATGGCGCATATGTTTGAAAAGCTCGATAGAGCTAACCGATTCAATGATGGTAATAGCTATCCTTACTTGCGCACGCACCCCTTAACGGTAGAGCGCATTGCCGAAGCCCGAACCTATGCTGATCATTCAGACGGAGAGAGTGAATCGATTACTTCACTGCCTACACCGAGCCAAGAGCTGACTCTATACTTGCATGCATTGATGAGCGCCCGCGCGCGCTGGTTTATGGAAACCAGTGAAGCTGCGCAACAGCGCTGGGTGCAAGATTCGGTCAAGCCCGATGCAGCAGTATCCGAGCAGATAGGAGCTCTGTATTTGGGATCTATGGCCCATTTGCAGGCAGATAATCCATCTGAAGCGCAGCTGAAGCTAGAGCAGATGAGGCGTTTGGTTCCCTTCAAAGACTCTGTGTTGGCAGGCAATGAATCGACGAGTGAACTGCTGCAGCTGACCTTCACGGAATTGCAGGCCAAGATTTACCACGGGTTGGGAAGGCATCAAGCGGCTTTTGAGCTTTGGGCAGCATCAACGGTCGAACGCTCGCAGTCCATTCGGCGTGCACAGATGTTGTTGGGGGCACAGTCGGCCCTTTTTGGCTTTCAGAAGAAACAGGATTTGACTAAAGCCAACGCTAAAATCCCCGCCGACCACAGGGTTTTGAAGTCAATGGCCGAGGATTTCCAATGGTGGCTAATCCAAAATCCTAACGATGCAGCGGTATGGGGTCAGTTAGCCATGATCGCTCAGGTGCTTCAGCGTCCATTGCTTGCTATACGCGCAGAGGCGGAGTCGCGTGCGCTGCGTTTTGATTTTATTGGCGCCCTTGATCGCTTGCGATCAGCGCAAAAAATAGGGCGTGAATGGGCCCGTAGTCATGAAGGCACCAACCCAGAAGAAGTTGAAATGATGGTGATTGAAGTGCGCTTGCGGGCGTTTGAAGAAGCTCAACGCCAGTTAAAATCATCGTTTTAGCTTTTTATCGAGAAAGCCTCATACCCCCTGTGAGGCTACGCAAAATCCTATAGGGTTCAATTCGTGTCACCATTATCTGTTCATGCCCCTTCTACATTGGTTTCATACTGGCGCCAGTTTTATAGTTTGACCAAACCTCGTGTGGTGCAACTGATTGTTTTTTGCGCCTTTATTGGTATGTTATTGGCTGTACCAGGAATGCCGAATTGGATAAGAGTTGTGGTGTCGGTAGTGGGGATTTGGTTGGTTTCAGCCGCAGCTGCGGCTTTTAATTGCCTTATTGAGCAACATATAGATGCACGTATGGCTCGCACAGCATGGCGCCCCACGGCAACGGGCGAGCTTACACGCGCACAAGCCCTTTTATTCTCGGCTGTTTTGTGTGCAGGAGGTTGTGTGGTGTTGTACGTTTGGGTTAATCCGCTGACCATGTGGCTAACGCTGGCTACTTTTGTGGGTTATGCAGTTGTGTACACCGTCATACTTAAGCCCTTGACGCCGCAAAATATTGTGATTGGTGGGGCCTCTGGTGCCATGCCACCGCTGCTGGGTTGGGCTGCGATGACGGGTGAGGTCAGCGCAGAACCCCTGCTGTTGGTGATGATCATTTTTTTATGGACACCTCCCCATTTTTGGGCTTTGGCGCTGTACCGCACTGACGATTACGCCAGCGCTGGCTTGCCCATGCTGCCCGTAACCCATGGCAGTGAATTTACACGGTTGCATATTTTTTTATATACATGCTTATTAACAGCCTGTACGGTATTGCCGTTTCTTATTCAAATGAGTGGCTGGTTGTATTTGGTAGCGGCTTTGCTGCTGGGTTTGCGATTTATGGTATATGCCTGGCAACTGATGCGTAACTACAGTGAGCCTCTGGCAAAGCAGACCTTTCGGTTTTCTATTTGGTATTTGTCTTGGTTGTTTGTTGCCTTATTGTTAGATCATTACCTCAGGGTTTGGTGGGGTGGGGTGGGCACATGATGCGATGGTGCTTTAGCCGTAAGGCCGGTTTACTGCTGTTGTTAAGTTTGTTGGGTCTTGGCCTGCTGGCGGCTTGTGATGGCCGTCAGCCCTACAAGTCGCCCGTGTTTCACAGTGTGGACATTACCGGGGCCCATTATGCCGATGGGGTTTCCTTGCCCGATGCCGAGGGTCAGTTGCGACATTTCAGTGAGTTCAAGGGTAAAGTGGTGATGCTGTTTTTTGGATATACCCAGTGCCCTGATGTATGTCCTACAACCTTGGCCGAAATAGCCGCCTTGCGTCAGGCTTTAGGGGAGCAAGGCCAGAAAATTCAGCCTATTTTTGTCACGCTGGATCCCGAGCGCGATACGCCCCCACTATTAAAAGCTTATTTGGCAAATTTTGGAGCCGATGTCGTGGGGTTGCGCGGAAACATGGCACAAACTCAGGAAGTGGCCAAGTCATTCAAGGTTTACTACAGTACCGTGAAGGGTAAAACGCCCGATAGCTATACCTTAGATCATACTGCCGGCACTTATATTTTTGATAAGGCCGGTCGTATTCGATTATTTGCTCGATATGGTATACCGGCTGAGCAATTGCAGCAAGATGTGGCGGCGTTAATGAAGTCGGAGTAATTTAAACGGCTGCAGTGGTGTTTTGCTCTAAGGCCTTACGCATTCTTTTCATGGCAGCCACTTCGATTTGTCGAATACGTTCCGCACTTACGCCAAACTCCGAAGCTAATTCATGCAAGCTCGCACCACTGGTGGCGCCTTCTTCGTCTTGTTCTTTGAGCCAGCGCTCTTCAACGATGCGGCGACTACGGGCATCTAAAGTCGAAAGTGCCCGCAATAAACCCTCGGATGAGAGGTGATCGCGATAGCGTGATTCGAGCACTTGGGTGGGTTCATGGTTTTCATCGGCCAAGTAGGCAATCGGTGCAGCCATGCTTTCGTCTTCAGCGTGGTTATCAGGCGTGGGTTCTAGGGAAACATCGCCACCGTACAAACGCGTTTCCATTTGCCGTACTTCTTCAGGCTTCACCTGTAAGTCACGGGCAATAGTTTGAACTTCTGCAGCGCTCAGTGAGTTGCGGTAGGTTTCATCACCTTCGCAGGCTTCATCTTTGAGGGCCTGTTTGCGTGAGCGTAAGTTGAAAAAAAGTTTGCGCTGAGCCTTGGTTGTGGCTATTTTAACCATGCGCCAATTTTTCAAGATGTAGTCGTGAATTTCAGCTTTGATCCAGTGAATAGCGTAGCTAACCAAGCGTACTCCTTGGGTGGGGTCAAACCGTTTAACCGCCTTCATGAGGCCAATATTGCCTTCTTGAATGAGATCGGCGTGGGCAATACCATATCCTAAATACTGTCTGGAAATGCTCACTACCAGGCGCAAGTGCGAGAGAATCAGTTTTCCCGCCGCTTGCAAATCACCTTGGGCGTGTAATTGCTGAGCCAGCTCTAGCTCTTCATCGGCACTGATGATGGGTATCCGATGAATGCTGGCGATATAGTCTTCAATATTGCCCAGTGATGGCACGAGTGACCATGGGTCACGAACGGTGATGGCATGAGAGGGCTGAAGAGCCAAAGCAGTACTAGACATGGTTTGCAATTCCTCCTGAAATTTTATTTTAGCACTCTTTTTGTTAGAGTGCTAATTTATACAGCCCTAAGTTCTCAACGTGTTTTGACTGGATTCATATAGGCAAATGGCAGCAGCAGCAGCGACATTGAGCGATTCTTCCCCCCCGGGTTGCGGGATGCGTATGGGTTGATGGCCTAGGTTTTGCCAATCTGAATGTATGCCTTGGCCTTCATGGCCAAACACCCAAGCGCAGGGATGGGGAAGGGCCGTTGCACGGAGGGATTGAGCAGCATGGGAACTGGTGCTGATGATGGGCATGGGTAAGGTGGATAAATGCTCCAGCGGCACGCATTCATACAGTCGGAGATGAAAATGCGCTCCCATGCCGGCACGCAACACTTTGGGTGACCATAAGGCAACGGTGCCTTCAAGGGCAATGATTTGACAAAATCCCATGGCTGATGAGGTACGAAGAATACTGCCCGCATTGCCAGGATCTTGCAGTCGGTCAAGTATCACGGTGGGTTGCGTAAGCCATGTTGGGTGGGTGGGTGTTGGAGGTAGGGCATAAATAAAACCCATGGAGGCGGGGGACTCTAAGCCGGAAATGCTTGCAAACAGCGATTCACTGACCAACGCAACACTTTGAGCAGTGCTAGCCAACGTGCGAATATCCGATTGAGTATCCCAAATATGGTCAACCACAATCGCCTGTTGGGCCTGGTGCCCGCGTTCATGCAGGGCTCTGCATAAGTGATCGCCTTCTAGCCAAACTTGATGAGACTGACGGTAGCCCGAGCTATGCCGATTGAGCTTGCGAACCTTCATTAAAAGGGGGTTATCGCGGGATTGGATAACTAATGGAGTGGTGGGCATAGTTCAAAAACAGAATAAGGTACAGCATTCAAGGCTTTTTGCACCGGAGCAAAGCTGTGGCGGTGCGCAGGGCAAGGGCCGTGGTTTTGGAGTGCCAGGATGTGGGCTGCTGTGGGATAGCCTTTGTGCGAAGCAAATCCATACTGCGGGTATTGTTCGTGCAATTCAAGGCATATGCGGTCACGGTGCACTTTAGCCAAAATGGATGCCGCTGAAATGGCGGCTACTGTGGCATCACCTTTGATAATGGCTTGGGCTGGCATGGCCAAACGCGGTATTTGATTGCCATCAATGAGCACTTGATGCGGGGTGATGTGTAAGCCTTCAACGGCGCGGCGCATGGCCAGTAAGGTGGCTTGCAATATATTGAGTTGATCAATTTCAGCCGCGCTGGCCTGGGCTATGCAGTAACTAAGTGCGGATGCTTTGATGGTTTTCTCAAGCCGATCGCGTTGGCTAGAAGTCAGTGCTTTAGAGTCATTTAATCCCAAAATGGGGTGCTCATCATTCAGTATCACGGCTGCTGCCACGACAGGCCCCGCCAGAGGCCCGCGCCCTGCTTCATCCACACCAGCTATGCAAGAAGTGATGGAGTTCATCGCAAATACGGCTCAAGTGCTTGGCTGATCAGGGCCGGGGTATTTTGCCTAAGGGTTTCATGCAATACCGTAAAGCGCTCTAAAACTTGTTGGGCTATTTGCGTGTCTTGTAAGCAGCGCATCGTGTGATGAGCCAGAGCCGCCGGGGTAGCGGCATGTTGTATGAGTTCGGGTACGACAAAATCACGGCACAAAATATTGGGTAAAACCACCCAAGGGAGGAGTGATTGATTTTTCATACGCTGCCAATTGAAAGCCGATAAGCGATAGGTAATCACCATAGGCTTTTTGAATAAGGCGGCTTCAAGTGTGGCAGTACCGCTGGCTACCATGGCCGCATCGCAAGCCGCCAAGGCTGTATGAGATCCCCCTGAGGTGATAAGTAGGGTGCCCGTATCTAGCAAAGGCGCCATGATCTTTGACAATACGCTGTGCATCCCGGGGGCCGCAGGTAAGATGAAGCGCAACTGCGGTTCTTGGTTAAACAGCAATAAAGCGGCATCTCGCATCACGGGCGCCAGTAGTTTGATTTCACTGCGGCGGCTGCCAGGTAACAGCGCGACTACTGGGCCTTCGGTTGGTAGTCGTAATTCAGTACGAGCAGCTTGGGTTGGGGGCTGCATGGGAATGGAGCTGGCAAGCGGATGCCCAACATAGCTCGCACTGATACCGCGCTGATTTAATATCTCAGGTTCGAAGGGAAACAAGCAAAGCACATGGTTGGCACTTCGACGAATGCGCTCAATACGTTCGGGTCGCCAAGCCCAAATAGAAGGGCATACGAAGTGTACGGTGGGGATGCCATGAGCGCGCAGGGATTGTTCAAGCCCTAGATTGAAGTCAGGCGCATCAATGCCAACAAATAATCGGGTTGGCTGTTGTAATAAACGTTGCTTGAGTTGCCGCCGTATCCAAAGCAATTCGGGCAAGCGGCGCAGGGCATCGGCATAACCAAATACACTCAAGCGTTCACTGGGCCACCAGGGCTGCATGCCATATTGCTGCATCAACGGTCCGCCTATGCCTGCGATACGAAAGTCGGGTAATTGAGGGGCAAGGGACCGAACCAGCAAGCTGCCCAGTAGGTCGCCCGAAGCCTCCCCCGCTACCATAGCGAGAAGGGGCGATTGAGTTTGGCGGGGGGGCAGTGGCAGCTCAGTACGGTTCATTAGCGAACAATACCGCGGTTCGCACTTTGCAGGAATTGCATCATCAAGGCTATATCCTCGTGTGCTTCGATGGGAGCTACCAGGTGATATTGCATCATCTCGGCTAGTGACTGTTCAAGGGTATAGCCACTTCGATAGAGTAATTTGTACAGGTACCGAATAGTTTGCAGGCGCGCATCTGAAAATCCGCGCCGCTTCAGGCCTGTGAGGTTTACCGCCCTGGCTTTGAGCGGGTGACCATCTGCCGTGATGAAAGGGGGGACATCTTGGGCTACGTGCGCTTGAAATCCAACCATGGCATGAGCGCCAATTTTGACAAACTGGTGTACGCCTGTGAGGCCGCCCACCGTAGCCCAATCGCCAACGTGTACATGCCCTGCAAAGGTGGCATTATTGGCCAGTACCGTATGGTTGCCGATTTGCACATCGTGAGCTACATGCACATAGGCCATGATCCAATTATGATGGCCAATTCGGGTGATGCCTTCGTCTTGTTGGGTACCGGTGTTAATGGTGCAAAATTCACGTATGGTGTTGTCGTTGCCTATCTCAAGCCGAGTGGGTTCGCCGCGATATTTTTTATCTTGCGGAGCAGCACCAATCGATGAAAATTGAAACAGTTGATTGCGCTCACCAATAGAGGTGATGCCTTCAATCACACAGTGTGGGCCAACATTTGTACCTGCCCCAATTTGAACATACTCACCAATGACGCTGTAGGCACCAATGCTGACATCCGATGCTATTTGTGCATTCATGTGCACAATCGCAGTAGGGTGAATCGAGGCCATACCTGACTTCAGGTGTTGACTTGACGCAGTGTGCACATGAGTTCCGCTTCAACGGCAATTTCACCATCGACGCTAGCTTGTGTGCTGAACTTGTAAATACCGCCTTTGGCTCTTTCTAATTTGGCTTGCAAAATCAATTGGTCACCAGGCTCAACCACACGTTTGAAGCGGGCACCATCAATCCCGACAAAGTAAACGACCATGTCATCATTGGGGTCAACGCCATTGGATTCAAACGATAGCAAAGCAGCGGTTTGAGCAAGAGCTTCCAGCATCATGACACCGGGCATGACCGGGCGCGCAGGAAAGTGCCCCACAAAATAGGGCTCATTCATGGTGACGTTTTTAAGCGCTTTGATCCGAACATGGGGTTCCAGTTCTAAAACCCGATCGACCAATAAAATAGGGTAGCGATGGGGCAATTTTTTCAGAATGCGATGTATATCCATCATAGTGATTAATGACCTTTGAGTTGTGATTCAAGCGCGCGCAGTCGCTGCCTGATATCATAAAGATGTCGAACAGCAGCCGCATTTTTTTCCCAGGCGGCGTGTTCTTGGAACGGAAACATTCCGCTATATTGCCCTGGCTGTAAGATAGAGCGAGAAACGGTCGTTAGTGCGGAAATAGTGACATGGTCGACAATTTCAAGGTGCCCTAAAATATTTGCGCCACCCCCTATCATGCAGTGTGCGCCAATTTTGGCACTGCCGGCAACCCCCACACAGCCAGCCATCACCGTGTGGGCACCTACTTGGGTATTGTGACCGATTTGAATCAGGTTATCGAGTTTGACCCCATCGCCAATCACCGTGTTGCCAATGGCGCCTCGGTCAATACAAGTATTGGCACCAATTTCCACATCCGATCCAATCATGACACAGCCAAGCTGGGCAATTTTTTCCCACGCACCTAGCGCATTCGGGGCAAAACCAAAGCCATCTGCACCGATGACCGCCCCAGGCTGGATGATGCTGCGGGGCCCAATTTGACAACCGGCACCCACCACCACCCGTGCTTTGAGTTGAACTTCATCGCCTATGTACGCATGGCTTTCAATCACGACATGTGAGGCGAGTTGTGCATCAGCCCCAATGCGAGCGTGCGAACCCACATGACATAAAGGGCCTATCTCAGCGCTGGGGTGAATATCGGCTGTAGGATGTACTACAGCCGATGGGTGTATGCCAGATTGAAATGCAGGACGGGTTTGCTGCTCCCACCAGCGTGAAAGGCGAGCATAAGCAAGGTAGGGGTTTTCAACCCATATGCGCACTTCGGCTGTACAGGGGGTGTCGCGCTCAGATGGCGCCAGTATCACTGCACTAGCTTCGGTGTTTTGTAATTGTTTGCGCCAACGGCTTTGAGCCAGAAAAGTCACGTCACCTTGAGTGGCACTTTGTAATGATGCCAAACGATGAATGACGGTATCACCCCTTCCCTGCAGATCAGCCCCCAGGAAGCTCGCGATGGCTTGTGCTGTGGTGGTGAAGCTCACAAAGCGTCTCGCTGCACCGGTTATTTGCTGGTATTGAGAATGTCAATCACTTTTTTAGTGATGTCGATACGAGGGCTGGCAAAGACGACTTCTTGCACGATGAGATCGTATTTTTCTTGATCAAATATTTGTTTAATGACCTTGTTAGCACGTTCTACGACAGCTGATAGTTCTTCGTTCTTGCGTTGAGTTAAGTCTTCTTGAAATTCACGACGGCGGCGTTGTACATCACGATCTTGATCGGAAATTTCACGTTGCCTACGCGTGCGCTCAGTCTCATTGAGGGTAGGGGCATCTTTTTCAAAGCGTTCGGCTAAGGTTTTTAAGCGATTGGCAAGATCGTTAATTTCTTTTTCACGTCGATTAAATTCAACTTCGAGTTTGGTTTGCGCCGACTTGGCTAAATTAGATTCGCGTAAAATGCGCTCACTGTTGACGTATCCAATTTTGATTTCTTGGGCCTGAACCGCTACTGCGCTGAGCAAGCTGACTACGATGATGCGAGAGATTGAACGAAACATGATGCAACCATAAATGAATGATTAAAAGCCAGTTCCGATTTGGAATTGGAACGATTGAATTTTATCGGTAGATTCTGATTTAATAGGCTTGCCCCAGCCAATTTTGAGTGGCCCTACCGGAGATATCCAGCTCAAACCTAAACCTGTGGAGACGCGCATCGATTTCCATGTAATATTTTCATCAGGTGCCCAAACATTACCGGCATCCACAAAGGCGAATATTCGTAAGCTTTTATCATTGCCTGCCCCAGGTACGGGTAAGTAGAGCTCGTTGTTCAGGGTTAAGCGTTTAGTGCCGCCCAAAATGGTGCCTGAAAGATCTTTGGGGCCAAGACTGCCTTGCTGAAATACCCGAACAGAGCCTAAACCGCCTCCATAGTAATTTTTGAACACGGGGTAGTCTTTGCCTCCTACCGAGGTACCTAAACCGAAGTCGGCATTTAAACCAAAAGCCACTTTAGATGTGATGGGAATAAAGTGTTGATATTGCAGATTAGTGCGTGAAAAACGTGTGCTTCCAAAGGCTGCAATTTCAGTATTGATGCGTTTTAAGGTGCCTTTACTGGGTGCGAGTAAGTTGTCACGGTCATCCCTGGCCCAACCAATGGTGAATGGAACATATTGGGAAGATGAACCATTGCGCTCAATATAGTCTAGGTAGTGCTGGGGTAGGCCGTTGGTTCCCTGAAAAGCGGTTTTTTCATAGCCAACACCAAAATACACTCGATCATATTCAGTAAAGGGGACACCAAATCGAACCGAAGCACCCGGAGTGACTATTTGGTAACTATCGAGTGATGAATAAAACGGCCGTGATGTACGGTAGTACACGTCAATTGAGCGTGATACGCCGTCTTCGGTGAAATAAGGGTCGGTTGTGGAAATGGCGGCGGTGCGGTTATAGCGGCCGGTATTGAGCTGGATTCCTAAAAAGTGGCCTGTGCCAAATACATTGTCTTGTTGCAGTGAACCCATTAGTGTGAATTTTTCGGAAGAAGAAAAACCCACCCCTAAAGAAACATTCCCAGTAGCACTTTCAACTACCGATACATTTAAATCGACTTGATCAGGACTGCCAGGTACTTCGACGGTTTCAATGGAAACATCTTTGAAATAGCCTAAACGTTGCAGAAGTTCACGCGAACGTGTGATTTTTTGTGCATCATACCAAGATGCCTCGAATTGACGTAATTCACGTCGAATCACCTCATCTCGAGTTTTGAAATTGCCGGCTAAGTTGATTCTGCGCACATAAACACGGCGTTGTGAGTCGCCGACTAAGGTTACCTTGACTTGGCCTTTGACGCGGTCGATATCGTTGCGTACTTCAACGCGAGCAAAAGCGTGCCCATATTCCCCAAAGCGATCAATCATGCGTTTTTGGGTTGCAGCAATATCTTCGCTGTTGTAAACTTCGCCTAGCTTAACGTTAATTAGACTTTTGAATTCATCGGTGCGGCCTAAAAATTCACCTTCCAAGTCAACTTGAGTTAGCCGATAGGGAATGCCCTCGCGAATTTTGATGTAGATGGCAATGCTGCTTTTATCAGGAGACAGCGTAATACGACTAGATTCGATCGCAAATTCTAAATAACCCTGCCGGGTGTAGAAAGCTTTGATTTTTTCTAGGTCACCGTTCAGTTTGGTTCTGGAGTAACGATCATTTTTGGTGTACCAAGTGAGCCAACCTCCTGTGGAGAGATCCATCAGCCCCAGTAGTGTCGATTCCGCAAAGGCCTCGGCACCTTGAATTTGAATTTCTTTGATGCGTGTGGGAGGGCCTTCTTCAATACTAAATTTGATATTAACACGATTGCGTTCGGTGGGGGTGACGGTACTGACGATGCTGGTGCCATAAAGGCTTCTACCTAAATATTGCTGTTTGATTTCTTGTTCGGCACGTTCAATGATCGCACGGTCGAAGGGCTTGCCTTCGCTGATGCCCATCTCTTTGAGCGCTCGTAGCAAAGTGTCACGGTCAAATTCACGTAACCCTGAGAAATCAACAGATGCGATTAGCGGGCGCTCAACCACAATGATGACCACTTCATCGGATTCAATTTTGATTTGTACATCTTTGAAAAAACCGGTTTTAAAAAGTCCGCGTAGCGCCATGGCACCTTTTTCTTCGTTGTAAGTATCGCCTTTGCGGAAAGGGACAGTCGCAAAAACGGTACCAGGATCAGTTCGTTGGATGCCTTCAATTCGAATATCTTTGATGACAAAATCAGCAGTAGCGTATAAGGGAGATATGCTAGTAATTAGCAGAATGGTAGCCATTAGTGACCGCACTTGAGCGTATATGCAGTGTAGGTATTTCACAAAAGTCTTTCCGATGAGCTTTTAAGGGATTGAAAATAAGCGCAGAATATCATTGGTAATACCAAGAGTCATCAATGAACCTAAAGCAATTAAACCGAGTATTTGCAGCCGTTTATTCCAAACTGTGGATATGGGTTGGCCTCGAACCCATTCATATAGATGATACAAGAGTTGACCGCCGTCTAGCATAGGAATGGGTAAAAGATTCAGAATACCCAAACTTAAACTCACCATCGCTAAAAACATTAAATAGTAGGTTAACCCTCGTTGAGCCGACCTGCCGGCAAAATCGGCGATGGAAATGGGGCCCGATATGTTCTTGAGCGAGGCTTGGCCGATGACCATTTTTCCTATCATTCGCAGCGTGAGTAACGATAAATCATATGTGCGTTCAAATCCCCGAATCGATGCCTGCCAAAGGGGTAATTCCAGAACCACGGCTTCGGCCGGAGCTCCGATGACAGCATCGATGCGGGGCAGAGCGGTTTTGCCTTGCCCATCAAGGCGGGGCCTGATGGTGACATGGAGAACCTGGCCATTTCGATGGATTTCCCACTCCATGGCTTTGGGTGTTTGCAGATATATTTCAGCATTGGCAATCAGGCGGCGAGCTTGAACTCCATCGTGGATGGGGATGCTGTTGATGCGTATGATGGTGTCACCCTCTTGCAGCCCTGCGATATCGGCAGGGCCTTGGGGCGTGATGGTTCCCATGATTGCTGGGTAGTATAGTTGCGATAATCCGAGCTGTTGCAGGAATTGGGGGTCCAGGGATTCTTCGTTTGGGCGGGTTAAGGCGAGGGTGACTTGGCGATAGCTTG
>JAUMCS010000110.1:0-3839 GCA_032122355.1 Burkholderiaceae bacterium | reverse complement strand
CGAGCTGACTCGCAATATGGCCGTATCGCTTGCAAGAGCAGCTTCTGTGAGTTTGAGGTGTAACTCAGGTAAGGTCTGAATAGAATAACAGGTGTCTTCAGCCCAACAGATTTCTTCGATGAGATCGCCTGCCTGTAAGCCGGCTTTTGCAGCAGCCGTGCTGGCAGCAGGGGTGCCAATGCGCGCAATCGGTTCTGCAACACCGATCCAGTAACAAAAACTCAAGAGCACTATCGCTAGTATTAAATTAATACAGGGGCCAGCAGCCACAATCAACGATCGTTGCCATAAGGGCTTGGTGTGGTACGAATCAGACGATACCCAGCGGGCAGCAGCGCCGGTAGCGCTGGTGATGTGGGTGGGCGCAGGTGTTTGTTCATTTTGCATTTGCACGTACCCCCCCAAGGGTAGCAGGCATAGTGCATATTCGGTATCCTCAGGTGTGCGCCGATACGACCAAATCACCGGGCCGAACCCAATGGCAAAACGAAGCACTCTGACGCCACAGGCTTTGGCCATACGAAAATGACCCCATTCATGTACGCTGACTAAAATGCCGATGGTTACGATAAAAGCAATAACAGAAATTAGCATGGGGAATGCTCCGCCCATTCACTGACGATGGCTCGGGTTCGCTTGTCGAGTGCAAGTAAATCTTCCATTTGTGGCTCAGAGGGTAGTTCTGGCTGGATGTGTTCCATGGCGCGAATATTCAATTGAACGATATGGGGGTAGGGGATTTTCCCAGCTAAAAAGGCCGCTACGGCCACTTCATTGGCTGCGTTTAAAACGGTCGTTGTGCCTTGCGCACTGTCTAAAGCCTGCCAGGCCAAGAAAAGTCCTGGGAAACGCTGGGCGTTGGGTGCTTCAAAAGTGAGATCTTGTAATTTTAGCAGATTGAGTTGAGAAGCTCCGCTGGCTATACGTTGAGGGTAGGCCAGGCCATAGGCAATGGGTACCCGCATATCGGGTGTGCCCATTTGTGCGAGCACAGAGGCATCAGTACACACCACCATGGAATGAATAATGCTTTGGGGATGTATGACAACTTTGATTTGCGACGGAGCTAAATCAAACAGCCATTTGGCTTCGATGATTTCCAGCGCTTTATTCATCATGGTGGAGGAGTCAACCGAAATTTTTTGACCCATCACCCAGTTGGGGTGAGCGCAGGCTTGCTGGGGTGTGACCGAAGCTAGAGATTCAATCGGCCAAGTGCGAAAGGGGCCGCCTGATGCGGTGAGTACGATATGGTCAATGGTGCTGGCCCATTCGGAGGGCTGTTCGGGTAGGCATTGAAAAATAGCTGAGTGTTCGCTATCAATGGGGATGATCTGCCCCTGCCCCGAGCGCACAGCTGACATAAATACTTCACCACCGACAACCAGCGCTTCTTTATTGGCCAGAAGTAAACGTTTGCCCGATTGCGCTGCTGCCATACACGGCGGCAAGCCAGTAGCCCCGACAATGGCTGCCATCACAATATCCACATCTGGGTGAGCAGCTAGTTCACTCAAGGCTTGCGGGCCGCTAAGTACCTTAGTGGTGCAATTTTGGGCTTTTAATCGTTGGCCAAGTTCATGCGCTTTAGCCGTATCGGGCATGGCAGCAAAACGAGGCCGCCATTGCAGGCATTGTTGTTCAAGGGCGATGAGATTGGCATGGGCCGTCAGTGCAAAGATCTCAAACTGCTGCGAGTGCCGAGACACCACATCCAGGGTGTTGGTGCCTATAGAGCCTGTTGAGCCTAGAACGGTGATTTTTTGGGGTTGTGCTGTTGCGTGAGTCACATCACGTTCCTTGGA
Organism: Burkholderiaceae bacterium; assembly: GCA_032122355.1. Taxonomy (GTDB): domain Bacteria; phylum Pseudomonadota; class Gammaproteobacteria; order Burkholderiales; family Burkholderiaceae_C; genus RFTU01. Next base: position 2,034 of record JAUMCS010000110.1, on the reverse strand, counting down.
TATGTTGGCAAACAGAGATGATCATGACAGCCACGGGCATGACTGGCAGTAAAGCATCAATTCGGTCTAATATGCCGCCATGGCCGGGTAACAGATGGCTGCTATCTTTGACATCTGCGGCTCGTTTGATGAGCGATTCAAACAGATCACCGCAGATGCTCAGGGCGAGCAAAATGCTCAAGCTCAAAGCCAGCCCGAGTAGGCCGAAATCGTTGAGTACCCAGCTGTAAATACTGGGGTTTTGAAAGCCGTAGTGTTGATCCAGTGCAAGCCACAAAGCGGCAACCAGCGCCACACTGACTGCCCCCCCAAGCACGCCTTCCCAAGTTTTGCCCGGACTGATGGTGGGCGCTAGTTTATGCTTACCCCATTGTTTGCCCGCAAAATAGGCACCGATATCCGCTGCCCAAACAATAGCCATGATCGAGAGCAAGGTATTGGCGCCCCAGCCATAGCTGGTCAGTAATGCCAACCATGCCAAGGCTAGGATGAGGATGCCGGCAGCCATTCTAAAAAGCCGAGGTATGGCTAACCAACCCGAAATATTTCGACGGAGCACAAAATAACATACCAGCACCCAAGCCAAACTCACACTGATCCAGCCACTGAGGTTGAGGCGGGGTATTGCATCACCCGAGTACAGCAGTAAACAACCCGTGCTAGCACTGGTGATGCCTGCCAATAAGCATACGGATGAGGATAGCCCCGTTAAACGGGCCCACTCCCAAACGGCTACGGCCACGAGTGCACTCGCCAATGCAGGAAATAGATGCCACTCGGGTATGAAAACTGCGGGTAACCATACGGCCAGCATCACGATGGCGGTGATGGCGCGTTGTTTTAACATGAGGGTGCTCCGGATAGAGTATCGGCCGTATCGCCCAACGCTCCATAACGCCGTTGTTTGCTGGCATAGAAACTCAGGGCTTCATTGACTTCTGCTTCACTAAAATCAGGCCATAAGCAAGGTGAGAAAAAAATCTCGGCATAGGCCAATTGCCATAGCAAGAAGTTGCTCAGGCGAGTTTCGCCGCCTGTGCGTATGAGCAAGTCGGGGTCGGGGTAATGGTGTAATGCCAGGGCCGATGCGAAGATATCTTCGGTGATTTCTGCAGCAGGCACCTGCTGGGTGATGAGCTGCTGGCAAGCTTGAACGATATCCCAGCGGCCACCATAGTTGAAGGCGACCAGTAGCGTGAAAGCTTGGTTGTTGGCGGTGACTTTTTCAATATGACGCCAAGCATGTGCCGTTTTGCTGGGTAAAGCTTGTATATTGCCCACCACCTTCACCTTGACGCCCGCTTGATGCAGTGCCGATAAATACAATCGCATGGCACTGGGTACCAGCGCCATAATGCTGCTGACTTCAGCTAAGGGGCGACGCCAATTCTCAGTAGAGAAGGCATACACAGTGAGGATTTTGACGCCTTTTTGGGCAAACAGTTTGACACAAGTAGCGAGAGCTTCGGCACCTTTTTTGTGGCCTGCTGTTCGCGATTCACCACGCTGTTGCGCCCAACGGCCGTTGCCATCCATCACAATGGCAACGTGATGGGGTATGGTGGTGGGGGCGGGATCAGAGCTCACTCAAACAAGGGGTAATGCTGTGCAAGCATTAAACTGCCATAATTTCTGCTTCTTTGCCCTGCACCAGTCTGTCCACTTCAGCCACTGTGCGATCGGTGAGCTTTTGTACGTCATCTTGCGCACGGCGCTCTTCATCTTCGCCAATGAGTTTGTCTTTGAGCAGTTTTTTGAGTTGCTCATTGCCGTCACGGCGTAAGTTACGCACGGCGACTTTGGCATCTTCGCCGGCGCTGCGCACGACTTTGGTGAGTTCTTTGCGCCGTTCTTCGGTGAGTGCAGGCATGGGAACCCGCAACAGATCACCTTGCGCGCTGGGGTTCAGGCCTAAATCGCTTTCGCGTATGGCTTTTTCAATTTTGCTACCCATGCCCTTTTCCCAGGGCTGGACGCTGATGGTGCGCGCATCGAGCAAGCTGACGTTGGCCACTTGACTGATAGGAACCATGG
>JAUMCS010000109.1:0-3719 GCA_032122355.1 Burkholderiaceae bacterium | reverse complement strand
TTCTCTAAGGGCCGCTGGAAAACTTGAGTTGAATTGATTTTTTCCCCAAGACTCGTGACTAGAAAAGTCACGATTTGAGTTTTTTAGCCCGAAAAGGCTCGGATTGTTCGACATATTAGGTCCTTGTGCTGTATGCATCTCTTAGATTTTTATCACAAATAGGTTTTTAGTAATATATTTTCTGTTTGTTTTTAGTACTATGTATCTCTATGTCATTCCCTTACTTGAGTGCCCGACCTTTTTGAGAATCCCTCTTTCGCAAGTCGGCAACGTTGGTTCTCTTCCATAATTTAACTCAAAGTGACTATGGCATTACCCCAAAAAATACGCAAATCAATCACTTTAATACCTCGCCACAAGCGTTGAATTTACACCCTCTGCCCCACCCCCAACCGCTGCCGCAAGGCCTCATACAAGCACACGGCACTGGCCACCGATACATTAAGGCTTTCCACCGCGCCTTGCATGGGTATGCGCACCAACTGATCACAGGTTTTGCGAGTGAGCTGGCGCATACCTGCCCCTTCAGCACCCAATACCACCGCCACCGGCCCTGTGAAATCACATTCATACACGGTTTGCGGGGCATCGTCACTGGTGCCCACAATGGCGATGCCGCGTTCTTTCAACTCATTGAGTGTGCGGGCCAAATTGGTTACCATGAAATACGGCACCGTTTCAGCCGCACCACTGGCCACTTTCGCCACCGTGGCACCAATGCCCACGGCATGATCACGCGGGGCAATCACAGCATGTACACCCGCGCCATCGGCCACGCGCAAGCAAGCACCCAAATTATGCGGATCGGTTACACCATCAAGCACCAACAGCAAATAGGGGCCAGCTTGGGCGGCTTGTAGTTCATCCAAATAATCATCCAGCGAATGGCGCTGGGGCAATGCCTGCACACGCGCCACTACACCTTGATGGCGGCCACCCGACACCATTTGATCGAGTTGCGCCGCCTGGGCTTCTACTACCCGAACGCCGGCCTCTTGCGCACGTTGCAACAATTGCCGCATACGGCCATCGCGGCGCTGACCATCAAACAAAATTTCCTGCACTGAAGATGCAGCGGTTTTTAAACGAACGGTAATGGCATGAAAGCCAAATAAAGTGCGATGTGAGTTCATAAAAAGGCAATCTATGCAGAAATAACAACCTACCACTGCTCAGGATTCAGGCTGGGCAAGCCATGTTCAGCGGCATAAATAGGGCCCACAAAATACAAACCATCGGGCGCAAAAGTGGGTGCTGCGGCCAAGCGCGAGCGGGCTTGCAATACTTCGAGCATCCATTGGGGTGAGCGGCGGCCCTGCCCAATGAACACCAAACAACCCATGATGTTGCGCACCATATGATGCAAAAAAGCCGAGGCTTCAAAATCAAATAACCACTGATCACCCTGCCGGCTGATGCGCAATTCACGCAGATGCTTCACAGGGCTAATGGCCTGACACTGCGCCGCACGAAACGATGTGAAATCATGCTCACCCAATAAGTACGATGCACCCTGCTCCATGGCAGCCTGGTTCAAAGGCTGAAAAACCCAGCCGCATAAGCCGGCTTCAATCGAAGGGCGCACCACCGACTGCAACAGCCGGTAGCGGTAGCGCCGCCCTTGCGCACTGTTGCGGGCATGAAAGGTATCGGCCACGGGCACGCACCACTGCACGGCCACATCCGGTGGTAAATATCGATTGGTGCCACGCACCCATGAAAAAGGCTCGCGCTCAACCGGCGCATCAAAATGCACCACCTGATTAAGCCCATGCACACCCGCATCGGTGCGCCCCGCACAGTGCGTGCGCACCGGCACAGTGGCAAATTGGCCCAGCGCATGTTCAAGCACATCTTGAACGGTGGCACCACTGGGCTGGCTTTGCCAACCTTGGTAATGCGTACCACGGTAGCGCACGCCCAAGGCCAAGCGCATACTCACCTCACCACTTAGGCTTGTAACAAAATGCGCAGCATACGGCGCAAGGGTTCAGCTGCACCCCATAGCAACTGATCGCCAATCACAAATGCAGAAAGGTATTGCGGCCCCATATTCAGCTTGCGCACACGCCCTACCCCCACTTGCAACCCGCCCGTAATCGATGCGGGCGTGAGTTCCTTCACCGTGGTGGCACGGTCATTGGGTACCCACTTCACCCATGGGTTGCCATTTTGAATCAGGCTTTCAATTTCTGCCAAGGGTAAGTCTTGCGTGAGCTTGAGGGTTAAAGCCAAGCTGTGGCAACGCATGGCGCCAATACGCACGCATAAGCCATCCACGGGAATGGGGGTGGCATTGCCCAGTATTTTGTTGACTTCGGCTTGGCCTTTCCATTCTTCTTTGGATTGGCCGTTTTCTAATTGCACATCAATCCACGGGATCAAGCCACCGGCCAAGGGCGCACCGAAAAATTCAGTCGGTACATCCTCGCGGATGGCCTGCGCCACACGGCGGTCAATGTCTAAAATGGCGCTGGCGGGGTTGTCTAGCAATTCACCACCGGCTGCCGCATAGCACACGCCCATGCCCTTGAGCAATTCACGCATGTGGTTGGCACCACCGCCCGAGGCGGCTTGGTAGGTCATGGAAGAAACCCATTCCACCAAACCCGCTTTGAATAAGCCGTTCAAACCCATGAGCAAAATGGAATTGGTGCAATTGCCACCAATCCAGTTTTTGCCACCTGCGGCCAATGATTGTTGAATCACGCCATCATTCACGGGGTCCAGCACAATCACGGCATCGGATTGCATGCGCAGCGTTGAAGCCGCATCAATCCAGTGGCCAGCCCAACCCGAAGCGCGCAAAGGGCCATAAATGGCTTTGGTGTAATCGCCGCCTTGGCAGGTGATGATGATATCGCACTGAGCCAAGGCCTCAATGTTGTTGGCATCAGCCAGGGTTTTGTGTACCTGAGCCATGGCCGGTGCCGGCCCACCCACTGCGGAGGTAGAAAAAAACATCGGCTCAATCAGGTCAAAATCGGCCTCGGCTTGCATACGGTTCATGAGCACCGAGCCCACCATGCCACGCCAGCCTACCAAACCCACTAACTTTTTCATTGCTTGTTTCCTTTGAATTAAATCGATACAGAGGCCCACGCTTAGGCCAGAGCCGCCACCACGGCATCGCCCATTTCAAGGGTGCTGACTAGGGTGGTACCCGCACTATGAATATCTGCGGTGCGCAAGCCTTGTGCCAGAACTTTTTGCACGGCAGCTTCAATGCGGTCAGCGGCTTGGGGCTGTTGCAAGCTGAAGCGCAGCATCATGGCCGCACTTAAAATCGTTGCCAAGGGGTTGGCAATACCTTTGCCCGCGATGTCGGGCGCACTGCCATGGCTGGGTTCGTACAAGCCTTTTTGCGCTTGATTCAATGAGGCTGAAGGCAGCATCCCAATAGAACCCGTGAGCATCGAAGCCTGATCCGACAAAATATCGCCAAACAAATTACCGGTGACCAGCACATCAAAAGCTTTAGGCGCTTTCACCAGTTGCATGGCGGCATTGTCGACGTACATATGCTCAAGGGTGACATCAGGGTATTGCGCATGCACACCAATCACCACATCACGCCAGAGTTGCGAGGTTTCGAGCACATTGGCTTTATCGACCGAGGTGACTTTGCCACGCCGCTTTTGCGCTGCCTGAAACGCTACATTGGCAATGCGCTCAATTTCACTCTCCGCTTTTTTGAGCCCGCGCCCATGTCTGCGGCG
>JAUMCS010000108.1:0-10422 GCA_032122355.1 Burkholderiaceae bacterium | reverse complement strand
CCACTGAAGGGTCCCTCAGCCTCTGAGCCTGTTTGGCCCCCGGATGTGGTGCTAAAACTAAGTGATAACAAGAAAATGTTAATTATTTATCTTCATTTCGTTATTTTAGCGAAACTACTAAGCTCAGCAATGAATTTTTTTTTAGCTTGGCTCATACGCTCGCGGCTTTCTGAGCTTAAAGGTGCGCGGATGTATCCATTTTCTTTCAACCGCATCCAAGCAGCCTTGATCTTTTGTTTTGTCTCATCACTAACTGGTCGTAAGCTAATTCCTAGTGATTTTTTCAGCTTTCTGGTTGCATTAGCCTCTGCCCACCGTTTGGAGATGTCATACACCTCCCCATTACGAGCAGCCAAATGCCGTTCAGCTTGAACTATTCTCATTTTCTGCCTTGTTTCTTCACTGATCGGTGGCCTCTTGTATCCGGCTGCATATTTCGCTTTCAGGGTTTCGCTTCGTTTCTTGGCAGATTCTTCACTGGCCGGCTTTCTTTCCAGTCCAAGCTCTTTGCGTCTTTGGTGCCCGTCACTTATTTTTTTCCTGTCTTCTGCTGGCCTTTGGTAGCCGGACCTCCATCTGTTATCAGTTCGCCATTTCTCTTTCTGCTCTTCTGAGTAGACAAATTTGACACACCCTGTCGAGTATTCGCTAATTCCAGCTTGATCCTGGCTTGTACTCATAGATGCATTTCGATTTCTGTTTTCTTTATTTGCATAGCTTGGCATTGATACATCTACGAACTCGATCTGCTCCTCAAGCCAGCTAAGATCACTTGAATCTTCATAAACATCTTTTTCAATTGACATCGCTGATCCTCAACATGATCTTGCAAGTGCTGACCCATTGATCGTTGGCTTTCATCTCAGCGGCAATCTTCTGTGGCAATCGAAGATCTAGTTCTTTCAGCTCTGTGAGGTTGCTCCAAATGAACTTCAGCATCTCAATCTTCTGATCATCTGCCAGCGCCGTCCTTGAATCCTGTGCAAGGTAGTCCTCATTGATTGTCATGTTGTAGATCTGTGCAAACTTGCTTTGCATGGTCTCAAGATACATGGGCCAGACCACCGCACGGCTTAGCACTGCAGCCATGTGCTGGCCACGGCGAGTATTTCGTACCGGAAGCATGGCCACATTGGTGCAGATGATCAGTGTTCCGTTGTACTCAAAATCTCCCATTGGGATTCCATTGATCATTGGAATGCGTTGACTTTGATAGCTGACATATCGGTTATCTGGATCCAGGGCAGCCTTGATCATGTTGATGCCAAGGTCTGTGCGGAAGATGTCATCGCAGTCGTCCATGACCAGAACTTGTCCAGGATTTCGCAGCAGACCAAGCAACACAAACAGGTTTGCTGGAGTCACGTGACCCTTAAGGACGTAGTAGTCCCGTTTTTCCACTTTGCCTGCTGCCTTCAGTGCTTGCTGCACCACATAGCTTTTGCCCAGGCCCGGGGGTCCTTCCAGAATCGCGTTCTTGTGCACACCTTGGAGGACGCTTTGAACAAAGCCACGCGTCAATTCCAGATGTTTTTGAATTTCTTCAACATGTTTTTGAAATTCAGCACCGAATAATTCGTTAGGATTATTATTTAAAATCGTCATAATTATTTTTCACCGAATTGAATCAAAGGAATTTCTTCCGCACTCTTATTAATCAATACGGATAATCCTCGTGGAATAACATTCATAAAATCTAATATGCCAAATTTCCTACTGAATTCAATATCAAATTCGGTAAGTTCATCTCCACAGCAGTCGCAATATAGAGAGGCTATCAGGCATGGCCTTTCGGCCATTGCATCATATGTATGCAACTCATCTTGCGACCCAATTGCTACAGCCAGCACTTGATGGGTGAGCAGGTTGAAATAGACCTGCATTGGCTCCACTCCAGGACAGCTTCCCAGCTGAACAAACCATCGTCCCAGGCCGGGAAACATCTCGCTCAGCTGCTCCAGCATCCCCGCTTCTGCTTGAGAGATGTCGAGAACTAAGAGATGCCCTTCAAATTCAGGCACCTGTTTCATCAGTGCTTCAACACGCTTCGGCTCAAAGCCTTGGCGATCGGCGTGATCGGCCATCCACTCCAGGCTGTATGGGCTGCACATCCGTCCATCGGCCATATATTTGGCAATGAAGTTACGCGCTTGATCCGTCATTTCTGTGTAAATCAATGTCTTCTCCTTTTGTTTACAAGCAACCAGTCAACTGCTAAGTGCTCACAAGGTAAGACGCGGCAGGTCTCTGACGTGTGAGACCAGTAGGCAGTACTTTTTTATTTGCGATGCGCTGCTCACAAAGAGCATTTCGGCCGCGTCAATTTTTTGAACATCTCATTGCGTTCTCCAGCTGGTGGCCTGACTTATGTCGGTTTTCTAGTTGGCATCTTTGATGCTGTTCAAACGTTAGGTGTCGGCAGTTCGGCACCCATCACCCCACCACCACCACCGTCTCAGAGGAGTCTCCGCCATGGATGACGAAAAAATGATCCGACTGCTCAGTCGTGATCAGAATGAATCAGAAGCAGCAAAAATGCTGTTAAAAGCCTTTCCCGGTCGACTGCGAGCAGTCATGGCTGCGAAGAAACTGTATCTTTGGGAAGATGCAATGGCCTATGCAGGCGATGTTTGGCTCAAATTGCGCATGAGTGCACCAAGCTTCAGGGGCTATGGCCAGCCAGGCGCTGCCACGGCTTGGATCAACCGTCTTATCTACTGCACTGTTATTGACAGCATTCGAAAAGATCGCCCCACTGTTTCAACGAAGTCATCTTCGGGCACCCGCACAAACTCGAAAGAGAAAGTTGCGCTTGCACCTCGATTTCAAAATTGTTCTGACGAGGAGTGGGATCAAATTGCTTCGACTTACGGTCAGGAAGACCCTGCTCCCGGATTTGCGACGCACCAAGACCATGAGCTTTATGCCCTTTACTCTGGCATTGCCGATTTTGAGAAAGATCATCCTCAAAAAGCAACTCTTTTGCTGTATCGGCTTGAAGATATGAGTTATGAGCAAATTGCTCTGGAATGGGGCACAAAAGCTTCAACGCTTCGTCAGGCAAACAAATCAGCCACAAAACTGCTGGTGCCATATGTGATGAAGCAATTTGAAATTCGCCATGAATCAGCGAATGAACCGAATGTTCACCATACGGACATTAATCAATAAAATTAAATATCAAGTGATTGGCCAGTCTGGCTGGCCAATCTTTAAACACTCTGAAATCACTTGGTGGTGTAAATCAGAAAGGAATTGAAAATGTCAATCAGTTATGGTCGAGATAAAATCGACAAAGATATTCAAAATCAAAGAATATTAAATGCAGCTAGAAATATAGAAGAATCTATTGTCAACAGCAATATTTTCCTACTTCGTCCGTCAGATCGAGAACGACCTGGAATGGATCACGTCAGCATCCAAAAATTAACTCCTCCACTAAGAAAAAATCTTCCGCTAGTGTTTGCTCTCTTTCAGGAGTTCCTCCCCTCACTTGATCGCGTCACATATCGTTTAAATGGACGGGTTCTTTTGGAAAAAGCTCATGAAATGATCGATGACTGTAGCGAAATGCCGTACACAATTGAACTCATGCATGAACGGCGAATTGAGCTTGAAAGGCTACTCAGCCATCTTGATCAACTAGCAAAAACAAATTCAAACACACACTTGTTGATTGCCGATCAAGACTTTCGATCCTGGTTCACCAATCCCAATAGGCTCTTTACAGATAGCGAGCCACTCTTGTTCGATCCCATTCCCTGGTCTGTTGAAATTGACGAAGATGAATTTCTGCTAACGCGAACACAAGCAGTCGCGGCAGAGCAGTTCAGGACAATCCACTAACTTTCCCCAAATGCTCTTCTGAGTTAGCTACCAACAGACTAAATCCAGCTCTCGGATCAGATCTTCAAGCGGCCCACTGGGCCGCTTTTTTCATGTTGATTCGATTCACAAACATCAAGCAGCACCCGTCTTACCTATGTCACTCCATTGCAAGAGGTGACGCATTACAACTCACTACATAGGTACAACCAGGATGAATGACGACACCTTTTTTACATCGGACTCAGCGTTTCGGTCTTCAAACTTCTACACGTATCTTGAAGCACTCACGCCAATGGTGACTCAAAACTTGCAAGGTCACATAGCCAAGGAAACCCTGGCCAACCATTTAAATCAACTTTTCTTCATTCCTGATCTTTTCTTTGATTATTCAGAATGTCTGATTGATCAACACAGCTACTGTCAAGAATTTTCATCAGAAGTTTCTTTGGGCAATACTGAATTGGATTTTTTGTATGTGTACCTTGAGTCCAATATGACACCTCATTGGGTCTTCGAGGTAGAGCGTGAACATCTGCATGGAGAAGAAATCGTTGTACGTTTCGACTTCACAATGAAAGGTATGTATTCATGTGAAGTCGTCTATCTCACTGATGTAAACGGAAATGAGGTCGCCTTAGACATACACTCAAAATCCTGGATTGATAAGGCAGCTGAATTCAAAGCTGCTGCGATCCAATCAGTTCATTCGTAACTTCAATACTCACTGGGTAGCATCAGCACCCAGTGCTCTCCATCCCAGCAGGCATACAAGGTCTGTTGTGAAATGGGGAAGTCTGTATAGGGAATTTCTTGTTGTGCACGAACACTGCGATTACCGTCTTCCAGCGTTAGCACAGCACGGGAACCTGTGACTGCAAGCACTACCTGAACAAACCAATCATCCGTACCCAGTTCGATCAAATAGCTAGCAACCGCATCCATCAGCCAGAAAGCACCTGCAGCTTCTGCCAAGTACTTGGTGCCATCCGTCAGCAGGCATTTGCGGTTCAAACGATAGTAACGCTCGGTGCCAGTGAACTGGGCCAGTACTGAAGGGTCAAGTGTGCTCATCGCTGTGTCCTTGGATGCATAGACACAGTTTGTTTTCAGATGGAGTTTTCAGCGACCAGAAACCCGCCAGATTGGCGGGACTCAGGGTGCACAACCCAAGCAAGCCCATGTTGTGATGTCAAAGCCATACTGCCTAGCCATACTGGCAGGCATAGCATTCAGCATCGAAGACCTCGGCAACATCGATTGCTTTTTTAGGTGAACATAACTGGCTTTGTTTTGACCGGCTGCTTTGCAGCGGGAGCAGTCATCGGACCAAATGGGCTCGTTGTCTGCTATCGTCCAGGAAGCAGCCAGATAACTGATACCAAGGATTGGCTGCTTCGACTCGAAAACACCTGTCGACCAAGAGCTGCCGAGCATGCCGTTTGAATTAACCTTGACTCAGTTAAATAATTACAAAAGTTCATGCGTTGCACCAGTCGCACAGCATGGCATCTACGGATGACTCTGACTATTAATGAACTCCCTTGATAATATCTCTGGCCATCACAATTTTCATGATCTCGGTGGAACCCTCCATCTGCTTGCACATGCGCAGATGGTTGTAGAAATCGCCAAATGGGTAATCGTCAATCGCCAGACCACGCCCCCCCATGATCTGCATCGCACGATCAATGACACGCAAGCCCGCATCAATGCAGTAGGCTTTGACCATGGCAGCTTGTTGGCGTGCTGCTAAGTATCCACCTCGATCGACCATCCACGCAGCGTAATAGGTGTTCCATCGGATCGACTCAATGTCGTACTGGTTGTCCGTGAGCATCCATTGAATTGCCTGGTTGTCAGAAAGTAAGCCTCCAAACAATTTGCGCTGCGTAGCGTATTCAGTAGCGAGTTGTTGGCTTCGCTCGGACATACCCAATGCCAATCCGCCTAGGCGCAACCGAAAGCGATTGAATTGGTGTTGGGCGATCTCAAAGCCTGCGCCCTCTTCTCCCAAGAGGTTTTCAGCAGGCACCACAACGTTTTCGAGTTTCACTTCTTGCTCGATGCCCCAGGTCCGTGACAGCACGGGAATATCTCGTACCTTCTCAAATCCAGGCGTGTCGTTGTCAACCAAAAATATACTGATGCCGCGATGGCCTTTGGATGCATCGGTCACAGCTGCTACGGCGGTGTAGGTCGCGCCATGATGGCCCGTACGCCACATTTTTCGGCCATTGATCACCCAAGTGTCGCCCTTCCTATCGGCAGTGGTGCGAATGCCAGCAAGGTCCGACCCGGCCTCGGGCTCGGTGAAGCACATTGACCAACCCGACTTGCCCTCCAGCACAGGGTAGAGGTACTTCTGCTTGATTTTTTCAGGTGCCTTGTACATTACGGGCCAGGGAGAAAATGGACCGCCCGGAAGACGGCGAGGCGATTTGGCATATTCCGCCAAAACTATTACGTCCTCCATGGCGCCGAGTCCCTGCCCTCCGTATTCTTTGGGGACAATCAATCCAGCGAGTCCGTACTCTTTTTGCTTAGCTTTAAGGTGACTGGTAAGTTCTGGGCTGTATTCCGCCGGCGTTATTGGCCACGACTTGTAATGTGGCAGGACTTCAGTTTCGACAAAAATTCGGGCACGTTGTTGCAGGTCAAGTTGGGATTCGTTAAGTTCAAAGTTCATGGCATTCTTTTTTGAGATTTTTCATTGAGTAGATGTGAGCTTGGCGCGGTACTCGTCTCGAATGAGTCGCTTAATGAGCTTTCCGGTTTCGGTACGCGGAAGGCCGCTGGCGAAATCAATGCTGCGAGGACACTTGATGTGCGACAAGTGTTCACGGCAGTAAGTCAACAGCAATGCGCAGGTCTCCTCTGACGCCATAGCGGGATCTTTGAGTTCGACCACTCCCTTCACCTCCTCCCCAAAATCGGAATGAGGCACGCCAATGACGGCCACGTCATGCACCAAAGGGTGCTCAAGGAGGACGTTCTCTGCTTCCTGGGGGTAGATGTTCACCCCACCTGAGATGATCATATTGGAGCGCCGATCGGTCAGATACAAATAACCCTCCTCGTCCATTCGGCCAATGTCGCCAAAAGTCGCCCAGCCTTGAGATGTATGGGCCTCTGCCGTCTTACCTGGATCGTTGTGGTATTGAAAACGTGGACCACCCTCAAAACAAACCAGACCTTCCACACCGGGAGGACATTCGCGCCCTTGCTCATCCACAATGTGAAGCATGCCTTGTTTGGCCTGGCCCACAGAGCCGGGACGCACAATCCACTCCTGGGCTGAAATCGTCGTCGCGCCGGCACGCTCGGAGCCCGTGTAGTACTCCCAGACAATGTTGCCCCACCACTCAATCATTTGCCTTTTAATTTCGATCGGGCAAGGCGCGGCGGCATGCAAGGCCATCTTGTGACTGGAGAGGTCATAAGCCCTGCGGGTTGACTCCGGCAGCGCCAAAAGGCGGATGAACATCGTGGGCACCCATTGCGAGTGCGTCACGCGAAACCGAGCGATGGTGGCCAGAGCCTTTTCCGCATCGAACTTCTGCATCACCACCACGGTTCCTCCGTTGCAAAGACACCGTATAGAAAAGCGTAAAGGCGCAGCGTGGTAGAGCGGCGCAGGCGAGAGGTAGACACTTTCACAACTCAAGTCAAAGAATTCGACCCAGCCCGCAGTCATCACAGCCTTCTCAAGCTGTTTGTCGCCAGCCATCTCATGGCGTACGCCCTTCGGACGCCCTGTAGTGCCCGACGAATAGGCAAAGTCCAAGCCCAACAGCCGTGCAGGCAATGGAGGGATGGGTCCATCTGTGGCCAATGCTTTGTAAGCAGGGTCATCAACACTGACGATCTCCAGACCCGCTCGCATATCGTACGACAAGTTCTTAAAGAGACCAAGATAGCGATCTTCCGTGAAGAGAACCTTCGCTCCTGAATCCTTCAATATGTAGTCCAACTCAGCAGCCGTCAGATGTGTACTGACAGGGACGTAATAGACGCCTGCTCGTCTTGCGGCAAAGCTGACTTCAAAATATTCCAGCCGGTTGCCGAGAAAGACAGCGATAACCTCTCCTTGTTGCAGTCGCTCTGCAAGAAAAGCTGACACTCGGGTCGAGCGGGCATGCAAATTTGAATAGGTGATCGCCTCGCCGGTCTCGGCAATGACCGCCGCCGATTTTTCTGGCCAATCCTGCGCACAGCGCATGAGTATCGACATGTTTAAGTCAATCCGTGGTGATGTTGAAACGTTTGCTCAAGCGTTCCCAGAACTGGTAGTCATTGCGCATGACCGCAGATATCTGGGCTGGTGTCTCAGCGGACGGCTCAAGGGCTGCTTGGCGTAGCCTTGCCTGGATATCGGGTTCCTGCAAAGCAGTGCGGATGGCGGCGAGCAGAGGATCAGCCACAGTCGATGGCGTACCCGCCTTCATGAACAATCCCCACCATCCCGTCGATTCGAAGCCTGGGTAGCCCAGCTCCAAAAGGGTCGGAACCTGTGGGAGCAACTCCAAGCGCTTTGGAGCAGCTACTGCCACAGAGCGCAAGCTCTTGTCGGGATCCCTTTCCACCGCTGTTGTTGCGGAAACAAATGCCATAGGGATACGGCCGCCAAGCATTTCCTGAACCAACGGTGCCGTACCCTTGAAGGCAACATGAGGAATCTCGACGCCCAAGGCGACGCGAAGCGCCTCTCCATAGATATGAGAGGTCGATCCAGCGCCATATGATCCATAAGAAAACTGGGAGGGTTGCGCCGTGATGGCTTTGGCCAACTCCGGGAACGTTTTCCAAGGCCCGTTGCCTGGCACGACCAGTACTACAGACTGCCGACCGAGAAAGACAAGGGGAGCGATGTCTTGATTGAAGTCGTATGGTGGCTTGCCGCGCGAGAGGGCAAGACTCTGCACAAGGCTGGTGATGTGGAACATGATGGTGTTGCCGTCTGCCGGAAGACGCAACAGATGGTGGGTGCCAATGACACCGTTGGCACCAGGCTTGTTGTCTACGATTACTGGACGGCCAAGTCGGTCTTGGAGCTTCTGCGCCAAGGGCCGCAGCACAGAATCTGCGGCACCCCCACCGGCGTAAGGCACCACGATCGTCAGGGGACGCCCTGTAAGCGGCGCTGCGTTTTGAGCAAATGTGCTCGAGCTGTAGGCAGTTGCCACGATGCCTGCACAGAACAGGCGGCGAGAAGGATTAATTTTCATGCTTGTCTCACTGATAGTTAAGGTTGACGACGATCTTGCCGCGCGTTTGACGTGTCTCCAGTCGGGCAATGGCGCTGGGAGCTTCGGAAAACGGATACGTTTCGGTGACTTCAGGCTGAATTGATCCCTCTTGCCACAATCGGAGTAGCGACTGGACGTTGCGCTCGTTGGCGGTTGCTTGCTCCTGAACAAACATTCGCCAGTCGACACCGATGATGTGGCTGCGCTTGAGAAGTGCCAGATTCAAAGGCACTCGAGGAATGCCGGCAGTGAATCCAATCACCAAGTGGCGCCCCCCAGGCGCCAAACTTCGCAGCGCGGGCTCTGAGTAGGGACCACCGACCGGATCAACCACAAGATGCGACCCGCCCGGCATCTTCTCATTGAAGCGCGCGGCCAGGGCTTTTTGGTCTTCGCCCCACTGAAGAGAGGGGTCATAGACCAAGCCATCGGATGCGCCCCGCGACCGGGCAAAGTCAAGCTTATCTTTGGAGGAGACTGCCGCGATCACCCTTGCGCCCAGAGCCCGTCCCACCTCAACCGCGGCCGAACCGACACCACCAGCAGCGCCCAAGATAAGGAGTGTTTCGCCAGGCTGAAGGCGCCCTGCATCATGCAGAGCGTGATAAGCCGTCGCATAGGCAAACAAGAAGCTGGCCGCCTCTACTTTGGGCAGATTTGAAGGTATTTTGTGGCAGCGCTCTTGGGCAATCACGATAAACTCAGCCATCGCGCCCCATCCGCAACGCCCCATCACCACATCGCCGGGTTGAAAATCGGACACAGCATCGCCAACCTTCTCAATCACTCCACAGAACTCACTGCCCGGAACCAGTGGCCGCGGGGGCTTGACTTGATAGAGATCCCGAATCAAAAGTCCGTCTGGGAAATTGACGCCAACCGCCTGCACACACACCATAAGCTCTCCGCTGGCAGGCGCTGGCATTGGCCTCTCCTCAAGCACAAGGGTTTCGGGTCCCCCAGCAGAGTGACTTACCCATGCCTTCATTTCACATTTCTCCGATCCGGCGCGCCATATCAGCGCTCACACACCATGTCGCCAGGACGTCGTGTGCTTGCCGCTCTTGGCTTGGGCGCGGTTGTGATAGCCCGGCAGCGAATCTTGGTGCAGGCGCTGGTTGAATCTCTCCAGCGAGTTCAACTAAACAGCCGCGTGCCTTCAAATGAGCGTCTTCCAAGCTTTCACTAAGAGAGTTGACGGGTGCAACGCAAGCATCTGTGCCATCGAAGATCCGAATCCACTCGTCACGAGTACGTTTGGCGAAGATTGCTTGGAGAGCCTGAGATTGTGCGGTCCAGAGACCCCTGTTGTTTTGTTGCTCAAAGAGTGGGCTATCGACTTCCAGCA
>JAUMCS010000107.1:0-4825 GCA_032122355.1 Burkholderiaceae bacterium | reverse complement strand
CTATATCCACGCTTACCGGGGTGAGACGTTTGTGGTTGCTGTGGCTGGTGAAATGATTGCAGCTGGCAAACTCAACCGGTTCGTGCAAGATTTAGCTATTTTGCATGCAATGGGTATTAAGATAGTTTTGGTACATGGATTTCGGCCCCAGGTGAGTGAGCAGTTAAGGGTAAAAGGGCACCCTGAGCAATTCAGTCAAGGGATGCGAATAACCGACACTGTGGCTTTAGATGCTGCTGAAGAGGCCGCTGGTCAACTGCGATTTGAAATTGAAGCTGCATTTAGTCAAGGTTTGCCTAATACGCCTATGGCTAATGCTGCTGTGAGAGTAATATCAGGTAATTTTCTAACTGCAAGCCCTTTGGGGATTATCAATGGAGTCGATTTTCAGCATACTGGATCCGTGCGCAAGGTAGATGCCAATTCTATTCGCCGTGTTTTAGATACGGGAGCGGTTGTATTACTTTCACCTTTTGGTTTTTCAGTCACCGGAGAGGCGTTTAATCTCACCATGGAGAATGTTGCAACGCTAACGGCTATTGCACTGCAGGCTGATAAGCTGATATTTATGACCGAAATACCTGGAATTCGGGAGGTTTGGGACGATGAAAATAGCCCTATCGATACTGAGTTGGCATTGTTAGATGCGAAAAAATTGTTGACTCAATTACCTACGCCTTTAGTTCCAACCGACATGGCGTTTTATTTGCAACATTGTGTCGTGGCTTGCGAGAGTGGTGTTGAGCGATCGCATATTCTGCCATTCGATGTAGATGGTGCATTACTCATGGAGGTATATACCCATGATGGTATTGGTACGATGGTGATTGATGAAAAGCTCGAAAGTCTGCGTGAAGCTGTGCCCGATGATGTGGGCGGTATATTAAAATTAATTGAGCCTTATGAGCTGGATGGGCGTATGGTCAGGCGTGAGCGAACCGAGATTGAGCGGGATTTGGCCAACTATACTGTTATTGAGCATGATGGAGTCATTTTTGGTTGTGCAGCTCCATACCCGTATCCAGAGCAATCTACCGCAGAGATGGCGGCTTTAACGGTGAGTGCTGAGGTGCAAGGGCAGGGCGATGGTGACCGATTATTAAAGCGTATTGAGCAGCGAGCAAAGGCTTTGGGCTTAACCAGTTTATTTGTTTTAACCACTCGAACCATGCATTGGTTTATTCGTCGTGGTTTTGAGCAGGTTGAGCCTCAGTGGTTGCCTGATGCACGAAAGCGTATTTATAACTGGGATAGAAGGTCAATCGTTTTAGTCAAGAAATTACTTTAATGATGGGTGTGCTTAGTTGCTACATTTTTTAAAATAAAGGAGAATTGAAATGGGAAGAATGATTCAGTGTATATATTTGAAGAAAGAGGCGGAAGGTCTTGATTTTTCACCCTACCCGGGTGAGTTGGGTAAGCGTATTTGGGAAAATATATCCAAAGAGGCTTTTGAGTTATGGAAGCGACACCAAACTATGCTGATTAATGAGAACCGGTTGAATTTGGCCGATGCCCGCGGCCGACAATATTTAGCTAGACAAATGGAGCAGTTTTTCTTTGGTGCAGGAGCAGAGCAACCCTCGGGTTATGTTCCACCGCAATCATAAAATCACACTTCATCAAGTGTTATTCATTATTTTTTGATTGAAAACAAAATATTTTTTGCATTTTTTGTTTTTGTGTGCTAAAGTAAATAGAATCAAATTAATTTAGGAGAATTCAATTGAGTAACTTGCAAGAGTTATTGGCTCAGCGTGCTGAGCTTGAGCGTAAAATTAGTGAAACCCAAAAAGCTCAGCGTTCATCTGCAATCGCAAAAATACGCGAGATAATGGCTGAGAATGGTTTGACCGTTGAAGATTTGGGTGGTCGCTCATTAATATCTGGGCACAATGGTAGTGCCAGTAAAAAAGCCCCTATTAAATATCGTGATGCTTCAGGCAATTCCTGGAGTGGTCGCGGTTTAAAGCCCAAATGGCTACAGCAAGCTATTGCTTCCGGACGCAACCTATCAGAATTTGCTGTCTAATTTGGAAATCGATTGTTTTTTCGGTAGACTGGCCGGGTGATCCCGGCCTTTTTTATTCAAGATTTGCTCAGTCGTACCAAC
This sequence comes from Burkholderiaceae bacterium, assembly GCA_032122355.1. Lineage (GTDB taxonomy): Bacteria > Pseudomonadota > Gammaproteobacteria > Burkholderiales > Burkholderiaceae_C > RFTU01. The sequence goes on along the minus strand of JAUMCS010000107.1, from coordinate 2,712 downwards.
ATAGTTGATGTGGTTGGTCGGTATGTCGAGCTTAAGAAATCAGGTATTAACCTGAAGGGTTTATGCCCCTTTCACACTGAAAAGTCTCCTAGTTTCACTGTCAGCCCATCACGCCAGATGTATCACTGCTTTGGTTGTGGTGCCCATGGCGATGCAGTGCGGTTCATGACGGAGCATGTCGGTTTGGGTTTTGTGGATGCGGTCAAAGAGCTAGCGCATCATGCAGGCTTAGTGGTTCCCACACAGGAGCTCAGTCCGGCAGCATTGGCTGAATCAGCTCGGATAAAATCTCATCAAACTGCCCTCTATGAAGTTTTGCGCAAAGCCGCACTTCACTATCAGAAATTACTTAAACGCAGCTCAGAGGCTCAAAATTATCTCAGCAATCGCGGTTTAGATCATGCTACGGTTGAACGATTTGGCTTAGGCTGGGCGCCGGATTCTTGGCGTAACTTAGTAGGTGCTTTTACTCGCTACGATGATCCTTTGTTAGAACAAGCGGGTTTGGTGATTTCTACTGAGGCCGGGGGAGAGCAAGAAAAGCGTTATGACCGATTTCGTGGACGTTTGATGTTTCCCATACAGTCAGTAACGGGAGAGGTGATCGGTTTTGGTGGGCGTGTGGTTTCTGCGGGTGAACCCAAATACCTCAATTCCCCAGAAACCCCGGTTTTCATTAAAGGCAAAGAGCTTTACGGTTTACATGAAGCGCGCACGGGCATTCGTCAGGCGGGTTATGTGCTTGTGGTTGAAGGTTATATGGACGTGGTGGCTCTGGCGCAATACGGACTATGCAATGCTGTTGCTACACTGGGAACTGCCTGCACGGAGGATCATCTCAATAAGCTTTTTCGGTTTGCGGAAGGGGTTGTGTTTGGTTTTGATGGCGATGCTGCCGGGCGTAAGGCTGCCAAACGTGCGATGGAGGCTTGTTTGCCTCTTGCGCAGGACACACGAAGCATACGCTTTTTATTTTTGCCACCAGAGCATGATCCTGATTCCTATGTCAGGGAATATGGAAAAGAGGCTTTTCTGAATGCCATTCATGGCGCAATGAATTTATCGGCCTTTTTCATGCAGGTTGCGCAAGAAAACTGCGAGATGTCTGCTCCCGAAGGACGGGCCCGATTGATTATGCAAGCCAAACCTTTGTGGAAGGCGCTACCTGAGGGTGCTTTGCGTCAACAAATGTTGAAAATGATTGCCCGAGAGGTTGGGGTATCTGATACGGATATCTTATCAAGTTGGAGCATGGGAGTTCATACTGGTTTGGGTGCCTCTAATTCGGAGACCAGCAACCAAAAGATGCCATTACCATTGGCTTCTTGGAATCAACCTGGCCAAAGAGGTTTTTACGGTTCTAATAGACCTCATGTTAGGGTGGCTAGGCCGATACCCAGGCGTCCCGAGGACCATTTATTACATTTGCTCATTAATCACCCTCATTGGTGGAATTTACTCACCCCTGAGGATTTAGAGATCGTTCATGGCTTGCCGCAGCCTTATGCCAGTTTCATCCAATGGCTTGAGCGTGACGTGGCCCATTCAGGTTATCGACCATGGGCAGTGGTACGCCTTGTTTTGCAAGAAAATCCTGAATTGCAGCATTGGATTCAGCTCATGGAAGAAATGATGCAAAGCCCATTAGAGCCAAACGAATCCACTTTGCGGCGAGTACTCGATACCCTTTTATTGCGCGAACTACAAGAGCAGCAAACCCAGCTTGCACAACTGGTGGCACAGGATCACACCGCCATGGAGCGTTATAAAAAGGTTTATGCCCGCTGGCGCGAGCTAAAAACAGCTTTAACGAGCGCGCCGAGCGGTGACAGCTTGACTGAGAATTTGTAGTGCATCCAATGATGCATCCCAACCTAAGCAAGCATCGGTAATGCTTTGACCGTAGCGCAATGCCTCGATGGAATCTTTGCCCGGGGTGAATTTTTGTGCGCCGGCTTGTAGGTGGCTTTCAATCATGACGCCAAAAACGGATTGACTGCCTCCTCCAATTTGTTGGGCAATGTCTTGTGCCACATCCAGTTGTTTTTCATGTTGCTTGGAGCTATTGGCATGGCTGAAGTCCACCATGAGGCGCGCAGGTAATTGGGCTTTATCGAGTTCTGCACAGGCATTGGCTACGCTATCGGCATCATAATTAGGCGTTTTGCCGCCACGTAATATCACGTGGCAATCCGAATTACCTTTGGTTTGAACAATAGCCACTTGACCGTTTTTATGCACAGATAAGAAGTGGTGCGAGCGCGATGCAGCCTGTATGGCATCCAGAGCGATACGGATATTGCCATCCGTGCCATTTTTGAAGCCAATCGGCGCACTAATGCCACTGGCCAACTCACGGTGAACCTGGCTTTCAGTGGTTCGAGCACCGATTGCGCCCCAGGCAATGAGGTCGCCGATGTACTGAGGTGAAACTACATCTAAAAATTCACTTGCAGCAGGTAGGCCTAGATGGTTAATTTCTAGCAAGAGCTGGCGCGCTATACGCAGACCTTCATCAATACGAAAGCTTTCATCTAAGTACGGATCGTTGATCAGGCCTTTCCAGCCTACGGTGGTGCGAGGTTTTTCAAAATAAACGCGCATGACGATTTCGAGCGTATCCGCATAGCGAGCGCGTTGCTCACTTAATCGTTGAGCGTACTCTAAGGCTGCTTTGGGGTCATGGATTGAGCAAGGGCCCATGATGACCAG
>JAUMCS010000106.1:0-6782 GCA_032122355.1 Burkholderiaceae bacterium | reverse complement strand
CAGCATACAGGATAATCAACGCCACTTTTTCATACAAGGCGACTTAGCTGATAGTGCATTGATGAATTCTCTACTCGCACAATATGAACCACGTGCTGTACTGCACTTTGCCGCGGAAAGCCATGTAGACCGATCCATCCATGGTCCTGAAGATTTTATTCAAACGAATATCGTAGGCACCTATCGTTTATTGGAAACAGTACGCGCCTACTGGACCGCCTTAGAACCCACCCATAAACAGGCTTTTCGTTTTTTGCATGTCAGCACGGATGAGGTTTACGGCTCCCTCGCTGCTACAGACCCTCCATTTACTGAAACCCACGCCTATCAACCCAATAGCCCCTACTCTGCGAGCAAGGCGGCATCAGATCACTTGGTTCGAGCATGGCACCACACCTATGGCCTACCCGTGCTGACAACCAACTGCAGCAACAACTATGGACCCCATCATTTCCCTGAAAAACTCATCCCCCTGATGATCGCGAATGCACTCTCAGGTAAACCGCTGCCCATTTACGGTGATGGGCAACAAATTCGGGATTGGCTGTATGTCAAAGACCATTGCAGCGCCATACGGCAGGTTCTTCTGAAAAGGAAATTAGGAGAAACCTACAACTTAGGCGGCTGGAACGAGAAGCCAAATCTCGAAATTGTGCATTTGATTTGTCAATTACTGAACGAACTACGCCCTCAAGCCCAAGCCAAGCCCTATCAGGATCAAATTACCTTCATGACTGACCGGCCTGGTCATGACAGGCGTTATGCCATTGATGCACGAAAAATTGAGCGTGAATTAGGCTGGAAGCCAGCAGAAACCTTCGAAACAGGCATACGTAAAACCGTGCAATGGTACCTACAAAATGCCCATTGGGTTGAACGGGTACAAACTGGTGCATATCGCGACTGGATAACACAGCAATATCATACCCAGTAAACCGACGGTTCAAGCCTCTGCAGCCTCGGGCTGAGAACGATCCGTTTTGCGCAGGGGTTTGATGTTCAAAATCAACTCGTTTTGGTCGTCGATATCCACCTTCAAACGTCCTCCATCAACCAAACGGCCAAATAAAAGCTCATCAGCCAAAGCTCGACGCACTTTATCTTGTATCAAACGTTGCATGGGGCGTGCTCCCATTAAAGGATCAAATCCTTTTTTAGCCAAATGGCTGCGCAGCGCATCCGTGAAGGTCACTTCAACTTTTTTCTCAGCTAATTGGCTTTCCAACTGTAGCAAGAACTTATCGACTACTCGCAAAATAATTTCTTCATCTAAGGCGCGGAAACTCACAATAGCATCCAAACGGTTACGGAACTCCGGAGTGAATAACCGCTTGATATCAGCCATTTCATCACCGCTTTGGCGAGGATTGGTAAAGCCAATGCTGGCCTTATTCATAATCTCAGCACCCGCGTTCGTGGTCATTATCAAAATAATGTTGCGGAAATCAGCCTTACGACCATTGTTGTCCGTGAGGGTGCCATTGTCCATCACCTGAAGCAAAATATTGAACACATCCGGATGCGCCTTTTCTATCTCATCTAATAACAACACCGAATGTGGCTTTTGGTTCACGGCCTCTGTCAACAATCCTCCTTGATCAAAGCCCACATAGCCAGGAGGAGCACCGATCAAACGACTCACCGTATGGCGCTCAAGGTACTCGGACATATCAAAACGGATTAAATCGACGCCCAAAATGTACGCCAATTGCTTGGCAATTTCGGTTTTTCCTACGCCGGTGGGGCCGCTAAACAAAAAAGAGCCTATAGGTTTATCGGCTTTACCCAAACCGGACCGAGCCATTTTAATAGCCGCAGACAAGGCATCAATGGCGGGGTCTTGGCCAAATACGACACTTTTAAGATCACGATCGAGTATTTTCAATTTGGCACGGTCATCATTCGAAACACTGGCCGGAGGGATTCGGGCGATTTTGGCCACAATTTCCTCCACTTCGGTGCGAGTAATGGTTTTCTTTTGCTTGCTTTTAGGCAAAATTCGCTGCGCCGCACCGGCTTCATCAATCACATCGATGGCTTTATCCGGCAAATGGCGATCATTGATGTACTTGGCTGAAAGCTCAGCCGCAGCTTGCAAAGCTGCGGTAGCATACCGAATACCGTGGTGCGTCTCAAAGCGCGATTTCAATCCTTTCAAAATCTCAACGGTTTGCTCTACCGTAGGCTCACCCACATCTACTTTCTGGAAACGCCGAGAAAGAGCCGCATCTTTATCAAAAATCCCACGATACTCGGTAAAGGTAGTTGCTCCTATGCACTTCAGTTGTCCGTTGGATAAAGCAGGCTTGAGCAAGTTCGAGGCATCTAAGGTACCACCCGAGGCTGATCCAGCACCAATGAGTGTATGAATTTCATCAATAAACAAAATGGCATGAGGCAAGTTTTTTAATTGTTTAAGTACACCTTTAAGTCGCTGCTCAAAATCACCACGGTACTTGGTACCCGCCAGTAATGCACCCATATCCAAAGAATATACAGTCGCTTGCTCCAGAACCTCAGGAACCTGATTTTCAGTGATACGCCAAGCAAGCCCTTCAGCAATAGCTGTTTTACCCACACCAGCCTCACCGACCAACAAGGGATTATTTTTACGGCGGCGACACAATACCTGGATCACGCGCTCCACTTCATGCTCTCGGCCGATTAAAGGATCAATCTTGCCATCACGGGCAAGTTGATTTAAGTTAATGGTGTAGCGATCTAGGGCGGAGTCCTTTTGGTCATTGGCGGCATCTTCTTTAACGACCTCACCCGAAGTAGATTCAGCGGTCTTGCTAGGCTCTGGTGGGTCTGATTTGCGGATTCCGTGTGCGATGTAATTGACCACATCTAAGCGCGTAATGCCTTGCTGGTGCAAGTAGTACACGGCGTGAGAATCTTTCTCACCAAAAATAGCCACTAAGACATTCGCGCCAGTGACCTCTTTTTTGCCACTGCCTGTAGACTGCACATGCATAATCGCGCGTTGAATCACCCGCTGAAACCCAAGCGTAGGTTGAGTATCCACATCCTCGGTGCCGCCAACGATAGGCGTGTTTTCTTTGATAAAGGTACTGAGGCTTTTACGTAAATCATCGCAGTTTACCGCACAAGCCTTGAGAACCTCAGAGGCAGAGGGATTATCAAGCAAAGCCAAAAGCAAATGCTCAACAGTGATGAATTCATGACGTTGTTGACGTGCTTCAACAAATGCCATATGCAAACTGACTTCAAGTTCTTGGGCAATCATAGGGCCTCCATAGTGCATTGCAGTGGATGTCCTGCTTTTTGGGCTGCAGTTAGTACCGTGTCTACTTTGGTGGCTGCAATGTCTTTGGTGAACACACCGCATACCGCACGCCCCTCATGATGTACTTTTAACATAAGTAGCATCGCACTTTGACGCGTGTGATTAAAAAAATTTTCTAACACCTGCACCACGAATTCCATGGGGGTGAAATCATCATTAAACAACACCACCTGATACAACGAAGGCGGCTTAACCTGCTGCTCTTGACGCTGCGCAATAGCCGTTTCTTGACCCTCATGCATGAAAGGGATCTCCAAAAAATTGAAAGTTAAACAAAGCAATTCATTTATACGATCATTCTACAAACTCTAACTTTTGCTGCCCAGTCCGAAAAAACCTTCATTGGCTATCACTCAGGGTTTACATAATGCGTACAAACACCATAGATATCACTTATAATATATGGCAGAATTTTCGCACATAGTGATTTAATAAATTCTTGCATTTAAGGGAGAGTAACATGACCGTTGGAGTTGTAAAGTGGTTCAATAATGCTAAAGGCTTTGGATTTATCGAGCCTGATGGTGGAGGGCCTGATGTATTTGCCCATTTCAGTGCGGTTAAGATGGATGGATTTAGATCACTCCGCGAAGGTGCAAAAGTCAGCTTTGAAATTATCACTGGGCCGAAAGGCCATATTGCAGCAGATATCGTCGAACTCTCACACTCACGAAATGATCAGAATGCAGCATCAGATAAAAGTTAAGCTTTTCAAATCAACGCCCATGCGTTGATTAGCTGGACTTAACTCGAAGCTTACATAGATTGAATCATCACCTGACCGAATCCCGAGCAAGAAACTTGTGTTGCTCCATCCATGAGTCGAGCAAAATCATAAGTAACGCGCTTACTCAAAATGGCTTTTTCCATAGAACTGATGATTAAATCAGCAGCTTCAATCCACCCCATGTGGCGTAACATCATTTCGGCTGAAAGAATCTCAGAACCAGGATTCACATAATCTTTTCCAGCATACTTGGGCGCTGTACCGTGTGTGGCTTCAAACATAGCAATCGAATCTGATAAATTGGCTCCAGGTGCAATGCCAATACCCCCCACTTGCGCAGCCAGTGCATCTGAGATGTAATCGCCGTTTAAGTTCAGCGTAGCAATCACGCTGTATTCAGCCGGGCGCAGCAAAATCTGCTGCAAAAAGGCATCCGCGATGCTATCTTTGATTACAATCTCGCGTCCTGTTTTGGGGTTTTTAAAGGCACACCACGGGCCTCCATCCAACAATTGCGCACCAAATTCACGTTGAGCCAATTCGTATCCCCAATCACGGAAGCCACCTTCGGTAAACTTCATGATGTTGCCTTTATGCACCAGGGTCACGCTGGGTTTATCGTTATCAATTGCATATTGGATGGCTTTACGAACCAATCGTTCGGTGCCTTGACGTGAAACCGGTTTTATACCAATACCGGAAGTTTCGGGAAAGCGAATTTTGGTGACACCCATTTCTTTTTGTAAGAAATCGATCACCTTGCGTGCTTTATCTGTTTCAGCTTCCCATTCAATACCAGCGTATATGTCCTCAGAGTTTTCGCGGAAGATCACCATGTTAGTTTTTTCAGGTGCTTTCACTGGGGAAGGCACACCCTGGAAGTATTGAATCGGGCGTAAGCACACGTACAAATCCAATTCTTGGCGAAGTGCGACGTTCAATGAACGAATACCTCCACCGACTGGGGTGGTTAGCGGGCCTTTTATAGAAACCACATATTCACGAACGGCTTGCAACGTTTCAGAAGGCAGCCACACATCAGGCCCATATACTTTGGTTGATTTCTCGCCCGCATAGACTTCCATCCAGTGGATTTTGCGCTTGCCACCGTAAGCCTTAGCTACAGCAGCATTGACCACTTTGATCATCACAGGTGTGATATCCAGACCCGTACCATCACCTTCGATGAAAGGAATGATGGGATTATCAGGTACATTAATGGAAAAATCAGGGTTCACCGTGATTTTCGCGCCATCAGCAGGCACTTTGATGTGCTGAAACATAAGTGTTTAACTCCTTTAGGTTGCTAACTTGATTTTAGCTAAATTTTCATATGATAGATTCTTCTGCAATTTCTGGTAGGGTTGATTTTTTTGTAGCCCAACGGATTTCCTATTGGCTTTCTCGGATATTACTAATTTGTGCGTATTTTTACACGCCATTCACCTTTGCGCAAGAGGCTGCACAGCCCCGATTACCCAGCATCATTCTACGTGCAGGCATGCACCAAATTCAGGCTGAAGTTGCCCAAACACCTACTGAGCGCATGATGGGTTTAATGCATCGCACCACCATGGCCACCCACGAGGGCATGTTGTTTGTGTTCGATGAAGTCGGAATTCAGTGCTTTTGGATGAAAAATACACTGATCCCACTATCGGTAGCATTTCTAGACGATACTGGTGTGATTGTTAATTTGGACGAAATGAAACCTCAAACCCTTCATTCACATTGTTCTAAAAAGGCTGTTCGCTTTGTATTAGAAATGAACAGCAAATGGTTTAACAACCGCGGCCTGAAAGCAGGTGACCGCCTAGAGGGAGCGATTTTTAAAACACCACCGAAATAAATACATGTTCAGAGACCGGCCATTTAGGGAAGTACTTGCCAAACTACCCAGTGTGCATTGATGTCTTCTGAGCTAGCGATAGGCATCGTCGCTCCAAACTCGAAGGTATAATGTTTATCCACTGCAGCTGGTGATTCTGTCCAGAATGTTTTATAACGTGTACTACCACTACCCCACTCACCGGGTGCTAAAGTAGTACCGATGGCATCCCACATTGCTGCAAACCCATCATATGTTGTATTTATTTCTCCAACGGGACTGTTATCTATACCAGTTTGCGATGGTTGACCCGAACCAGAATACCCTAGAACAGGTATAACCAAATTTTTACCATTGATAGCGGCATAACGATACCCTTCTGCATGACTATTTGCGAGCAACGTATTCAAAATGTTGTATGTCACTTTATCACCATCACCGAAACCGTCATTACCATCTTTATCCCAATAATAAAGTGCACCATCAGATTGAAATGATGAAATCAATTTACCATTTCCAGCACCTAAATCAATAGAGCAATTCAGCATTTTAAATAATACATGCTGGACCATTTTATTGTCTGCTGCATCTATAGCAGTTATTGTAAATTTATATTCAGGAAGAATATCATTCCCTTTAAAGGAAACCTGTCCAAAAGAATTGATGTTGAAATAGCTTGCTTGATCACCAGAGATAGTGAAATTGACATCTAGCCAACATATTTAAATCAAAGGCCATCTTCACAGCATTAAAAACATATGACGCAATAAAACAACAAATAGTCGCCCCTGAAGAATTCAAATCCTCACCAATTGAACCTAAATCCGGCAGTTACCCCGTGGCTGAGATCATATTAGATGGAGGAAATGGGCCCATTTTGGGTGCAATTTTATTGCTGACATATCGCAACAACAGGG
>JAUMCS010000105.1:7205-30689 GCA_032122355.1 Burkholderiaceae bacterium | reverse complement strand
CACATCACCATCGGGAGTTAATGCCACGTTAGTAAAAATCACATCCCTTTTGAGAGAGTCCATGCAATTCGGATTGGTTTTGTGGTTGGTGCCCGGGGCCACGCCAAAGTAGCCCGCTTCTGGGTTGATGGCATACAGTTTGCCGTCATTACCGGGTTTGATCCACGCAATGTCATCACCAATGGTGGTCACCTTCCAGCTGTTACCTTGACTGTCTTTTAACCCAGCCGGCGGAATCAACATCGCAAAATTGGTTTTGCCGCAAGCACTGGGGAACGCAGCCGCCACATGATGCTTCTGTCCTTGAGGATTAGTAACACCCAATACCAACATATGTTCGGCTAACCACCCTTCAGCACGCCCCATGGTCGAGGCAATTCGGAGGGCAAAACATTTTTTTCCTAGTAAAGCATTTCCACCATAGCCTGAGCCATAACTCCATATTTCACGCGTCTCGGGATAATGAACAATGTATTTAGTGGGATTGCAGGGCCAAGCGACATCTTGCTGCATGGACTCTAGGGGAGCACCCACCGTATGAACACAAGGAACAAATTCTCCACTCTCGCCTAAGGCTTCAATCACCGCACGCCCCATGCGCGTCATGATGCGCATATTGACTGCCACATAGGGGCTATCCGAGAGTTCAATACCAATGTGCGCAATAGGTGAACCAATAGGCCCCATGGAAAAAGGCACAACATAAAGGGTACGCCCTTTCATACAACCTTTAAACAAAGCCTTCTCACCGGTTTGAAGTAAGTCACGCATTTGTGCAGGTTCCATCCAATTGTTGGTGGGGCCAGCATCTTCTTTGTTTAAGCTACAAATATAGGTTCGGTCTTCAACCCTAGCCACGTCAGAGGGGTCGCTCCATGCCAAATAACTGTTAGGCCGCAATTCAGGGTTGAGCTTTTTCATCGTACCTGAGGCCACCAATTGAGCACATAAGCGATCATATTCAGCCACCGAACCATCACACCAGTGAATGTCTTTTGCCTGCGTCAAGGCAGCAATTTCGCTGACCCACTGGATCAGGCGGGCATGACGGACATAGGAAGGTGCACTTACTGTTTGGAGGTTATTCATGGCTTGGCTCAATGTCAGTTTAAGAAAAACCAATTGAATAACATTTCACTTGATTTGCATCCATCTAATTATGCATTATTTGCATAGATAAATAGCAGCTACCTCATAATGCATTTACTCCAGCGATTCCAACAATTTCACCCAAGCGGAGCGAGCCATAGCTGCTCGAGGATGATTAACTATTACGACAACGACCCAACGTTTTCCGGCTTCATTCCATACATAGCCGGCTAGGGCCGCCACATCGCGCAGAGAACCCGTTTTTAACTGAGCAAAATTGGTTTTTAATGGAAAGTTTCTTAAAGTGCCTGGCATACCTAACTTCGCTAGCGAGTCTATGAACACTTCTTTTTCAAGATGGGTCCAAGCACTAAGGAGTAATGCCGCCAATGTTCCCGCGCTAATCTTCTGCTGTCGCGACAGACCTGAACCATTTTCCAGTTGAATTATAGGAGCCGGCAAACGGGCCTTACGCCCATAACTTTTCAACCAGTTATGCAACCATATACCGGCCCTGTGCTCGTCTGTAGTATCTGATTCAGCAGCAAGGCTCGCGCGGGGCAGCGTTAAAAACAATTGTTGCGCCATCGTGTTGTTGCTGAAGGTATTAATGGCTTTGACAGCTTCAGCTAAAGTTGGGGATTCCCACTCAAAGGTAGGCTTACCGGAAGGTGCTTTTCCCTCTTTCACCATACCTGTTAAGCCCCCACCCTCTTGCTGCCAAATGCTTTGTATCAACATGGCATCATAGGCTTGCGGATAGGGGTAAGCCACCGTCCAATTTTGCGCCCCACAACGCACAGAGTATTTTCCTTTGAATGTCACTTTGCCCAGTTGTAGAAAATCCGCCTTTAATGCATCACGCCAATCTTGGCAGGCACCATCATGCAAAGGGACTTGAGCATCTACTCGAACATCCAAAAGTTCGGGCTCCACCGACACTTCTGCCACACCTTTATCGGGCCCTTTATCGGGCCTGGGTGTAAATGTGTAAGTCACTGAACGCTGATTGAGCATGAGCGCTCGAGCCTGGACATTGTAGGGACGCAGGAACTCGCCATCAAAATCGGCCGCCGTGCGAGCAGGCTCAGCAAAGCTGCTTTGATCTAAAACGATATCGCCGACAATCTGCTGCAGTCCTAATTCCCTGAGTCGGCGCAAAAGCTGCCGCACCTGCTCTACACCTAGGCTGGGGTCACCTACGCCTTTGATGTAGATATTACCCCGCAGAACACCGTTTTCTTCCAGCGTAAAATGGGGCTTTTCCGTGACCCAGACGGGTGTTTTCCAGTGCCAGCCTGATCCCAGAACATCCAAAGCCGCGAAGGTAGTAATCAACTTCATCACTGAAGCGGGATTCATCGGCGCATCAGCACGATGCTGGATGAGTTGCTCGCCGCCTTCCATTTTTTGCACCACAACGGCTACGGCATCCAAGGGTACATGGGCACGTTCTAATTCAGTCACCACTTCAACGGGCAAGATCTGAGCGGGCAAAAGGGCTGTTACCCCAGCCAAAATAGAAATTATGAAGAATTTAACCCACAAGAAATTTGCCATAGCAACTGCCCGATGTCGATGAGATGAAGGAAAATATAAACCTTATGCTATGGAATATCTGCTCTCAAAACCGTCATATTCTATCAATTATGAATCTATTAGCGATCGACACCTCTACAGAACAACTTTGCTTAGCTCTGATAGCTCAGGACAAAGTATTTACCCATGAAGAACTCGGTGGGGCAGCCGCGTCCGCCGCGCTTTTTCCAGCTATTGAGGCATTACTGCAAAAAGCCCAGATCAAGATCCATCAAATCGAATACATGGCTTTTGGCAAAGGGCCAGGAGCCTTTACCGGGCTACGCACAGCCTGCTCAGTGACTCAAGGCATAGCAGCAGGTTTGGGCTGTGGGGTATTCCCACTAGATAGCCTGATGGTGGTTGCTCAGGATGCTTTAAATCAATACTCAAACCCATACATCACGGTAGCCGTCGTGATGGATGCACGGATGGGCGAGCTTTATGCCGGTATTTATCGGCATCAGGATGGCCTTTGGAATTGCCTGCAAGAACCCGCCCTTTGGCAACCCGAACCCTTGCAAAACAACTATCTAGCGCAGAGCAACGCCGCCATGGTTTGGGCTGGCACAGGGCTGCATCTTCTCAACCCACATGTTTTGGCCCCATTCAAATGCTATGAACAAGCAGCAAGTCGTGCTCAGGCACTGGCTCAGTGCGCCAAGTATGCATACCACCACCAACAGCCCGTTGATGCAGCACAGGCACTGCCGCTGTATCTGCGCGATAAGGTCGCGCTGACTACGGCAGAGCGTCAGTCTGCGAATTCACAGCCATGTTGAAATTGTCAAGCAGTAGCCCTATGGATAACCTGTATGAAAGCGACTTAGACGAAATTTTAGGCATCGAGCAGCGCTGCTATTCCCACCCTTGGAGCCGAGGTCATTTTCTGGATTCACTCCAATCAGGCCACTTAGCTCAGGGCCTACGCAGTCCCAATCACACTCTCATGGCCTATACCATCGCCATGACCGTGATCGATGAACTGCAAATTTTGAACTTCACGGTAGCACCCGACTTTCATCGTCAGGGCTTGGGTTACACCCTGCTTGAGCATTTAGCGCAAGCTTGCCAAGCCAGAGGCTTAACTTCGATGTGGCTGGAAGTCAGAGTGAGCAACCTGGCGGCACGCAGCCTTTATCAAAAATTTGGCTTCACTCAGGTAGGTACCCGCACGCGGTATTATCCCAGCCATCATGGCCAGCGTGAAGATGCAGCCCTGATGCGACTAGAGCTCAATTCGCTACCAACTCATTAACCTCGACGAAACATAGATACGCCATGAATTTGTCTGCATTAGAAAAAGCGATGTTGTCTGAGATGGGTATTTATTGGCCCCACCTAGACCCTGACCTTAAAGCCAGCAGCGCTGACATGGCACCTGCCCCGAGCAAAAAAACGTCGCCCAAACCAACCTCCATCGCGCAGCCTGCTGCCACCCTGAAGAACGTCACCCTGCCCTTATCCAATACCAAGCCTCAGGCTCTGGTACAAAATTGGGAAGTGCTAAAAACAGCCATACACGATTGTCAAGCCTGCCCACTCGGGCAAGTGCGCGAGCAAGCCTTAGATGGGATGGGAAATAGCCAAGCTGATTGCTTTATTTTGGGTGAAACGCCCTCAGAATGGGATGATGAGCAAGGCCAGCTAGCCACTGGCGATGCCGGAACTCTTTTAAAAATGATGCTACGCAGCATTGGCCTGACCCTGGAGGAAGCAACGCCAGACAAACAAGTTTTTTTCAGTACTGCGGTGAAATGCAAACCCCCAAGGCAACGCAATCCCCACAACTCGGAACTTGAAGCCTGCCGTGGGTTTCTGCAACACCAAATCGAATGGGTCAAACCCAAAGTGATATTGGCGGTGGGTAGATTAGCCGCACAGCAGCTACTAGGAACGGAGGAAGCATTGGGCGCACTTCGGGGACGCACTCATCTGTATCAATCCATCCCGACAATCGTCACCTATTCCCCAGCTTACCTGCTTCGTCATCCATCAGATAAAGCAGGTACCTGGCAAGATTTATGTCGCGTCAAACAATTGCTGGCATAAAAGGGCTAAAAATAGTCTAGTGGCACATCAGCACACATCCTGAACAAACCCCTACAATAAAGAGCTTATGCCAATTTCCCCAATTCCTGAATTAGTTGCTGATTTAGCTGCCGGCAGAATGGTCGTTCTGGTGGATGAAGAAGACCGCGAGAATGAAGGCGATCTGGTTCTGGCCGCTGAGCACGTGAGTGCGGAAGCCATCAATTTCATGGCCAAGTACGGACGTGGCTTGATTTGCCTCACTCTCACTCGCGCGCATTGCCAAAAACTTCAACTTCCCCCCATGACAGTTCGCAATGGCGCGCGTCACAGTACCGCATTTACGGTTTCCATTGAAGCGGCAACAGGCGTCAGTACAGGTATATCAGCCGCCGACCGTGCACGCACCATTCAGGCAGCTGTTGCCAAAAATGCCAAAGCCAGTGATTTGGTTCAACCTGGGCACATCTTTCCACTACAAGCGCAAGATGGTGGGGTTCTTATGCGCGCGGGTCATACCGAGGCAGGATGTGACTTAGCCGCCATGGCCGGCCTCACCCCTTCAGCCGTGATTTGCGAAATCATGAAAGACGACGGCACCATGGCACGCTTGCCTGATCTGGAAATTTTTGCACGTGAGCATGGTTTAAAAATTGGCACGATTGCCGATTTAATTGAACACCGCAGCCATCATGAAACACTCATCGAGGCCATGGGACAGCGCCCGATCGAAACCGCCTATGGCAACTTCACGTGCCATGTATTCAAAGATCACTCCGGCTCTACACACTTGGCTCTACACTGCGGAAAATGGGAAAACACCGATGAAGTGTTAGTGCGCGTTCATGAACCCCTTTCCCTCATTGATTTACTGGATATCCGCTCACAAACACATTCTTGGCCCCTGCCAGCAGCTCTGCAAGAACTGCAACAACATGGGCAAGGTGTGGCCATTCTTTTGAATGCAGGTGACCTTCCAGCTTCCATTTTAGAAGGCCTATTACCTACACTCAACCCAACAGCGAGCTCACCATCGGCTGAATCGAGTGCTGCCAGTGACATACGCACCTATGGTGTGGGTGCGCAAATTTTGCGCTCGCTGCAAGTTAGTCGTATGCGCCTGCTCAGCCAGCCCCGCCGCTTGCCCAGCATGGCGGGTTATGGGCTTGAAATTACCGGGTTTTTACCCTACGGCAGCCGTTCCTCCACTTGAGCCTTATTCATACTCATGCTACAAGTTACCCATCATCCTTTTTGCCTCAACCTTGAATCTTTAGGCGAACTCAGGCACCCCCTTAGAATAGGGTGGGTTCGTTCGCGATTCAATGAAAAAATCACTCAATCAACCCTAGATGCATGCCTCGGCCAATTAGCGGCCTATGGTTTACCAGCAGAGCAAATTGCGGGGCTTGAAGTTCCAGGCGCGCTTGAAATTCCCATAGCCCTTCAAACCTTGGCACTCAGCCCCACTCGCTTTGATGCTTTGATTGCCTTAGGCTGTATTATTCGCGGCGAAACCTATCACTTTGAATTGGTCGCCAATGAAAGTGCAGCGGGCCTCAACCGAATTAGCCTTGATCATCAACTACCGATTGTGAATACCATTCTCACGGTGGAATCTCGCGAGCAGGCTTGGGCAAGAGCAAAAATCAAAGGGGCTGAGGCTGCACATGCAGCGGTTGAAATGGCGCTCCTTCAAAGAAACTACCACCCTCGATACACCCTGAACCCAACATGAATGCGCCTTCTCCTAAAAAATCAGCCCGACGACGCTCGCGCGAAGTCGCATTGCAAGGGCTTTATCAATGGCTCATGTCGCCTGATGACACGGGTTTGATTTTGTCGCACGCGCATGAATTTGACGAATATCCTGAATGCGACAAACGGCATTTTAATTTGCTACTGCAAGGTTGTATTCAAGATTGCGCAGCACTTAATAGTGTGATCGCCCAGCATATTGATCGACAAATTCAAGAACTATCGCCGATTGAACACGCGGTGCTCATGATCGGCACCTGGGAGCTGGTGCACAGTCCGGAAATTCCTTATCGTGTTGTGATCAATGAGGCCGTGGAACTGGCCAAACTTTACGGGGCAACGGATGGCCATAAATTTGTCAACGGTGTCCTCGATCGTATCGCAGCCGAAACCAGAAGCACAGAAATACAAGCTCGCACTACCTCCGCATGAAGGCCCCAATTTGCTTGCATACCCATAATGTCCGCGTGTATTGGGAAGATACCGATGCCGGGGGTGTTGTTTTTTATGCCAACTATCTCAAGTTTTTTGAACGCGCTCGCACCGAGTGGCTGCGTTCAGTCGGCATTGAACAAGACAAACTCATGCAACATGGCATAGATGAAAGCGGGCCTGCGATTTTTGTAGTGAGTGATGCGCAGATTCAATACCATGCGCCCGCTCGCTTAGATGACAGTCTCAAAATCACCGTTGAAGCTGAGCAAATCAAACAAGTCAGCATGAACCTCATTCAACATGCCTGGCGCGATGCGGTACTGCTGGCACAAACCCGAATCCGCATAGGCTGCGTAGACCCTATACATATGAAACCCCGACGCTTTCCGCAAGCACTGTCTTTAGCGCTCAAAAGAATTTAAGGACTACTCTTTTATGAATCAAGATCTTTCCATCATCGCCCTCATTTTGGAAGCCAGTTTGGTTGTACAGCTGGTTATGGCTTTGCTTCTGGCCATATCCCTACTTAGCTGGACAGTCATTTTCAGCAAGCTTTTGGGTTTACGCCAAATTCGAAAACTCAACGAAGGGTTTGAGCGCGAATTCTGGTCGGGTAAAAGCCTGCAAGATCTGTATCAATCTTCGGGCACCCAACCGCCGGCAGCTCCTATGGGTCGCATTTTTGCCAATGGCATGCGCGAATTCCTGAAATTGCGTGAGCGTCGCCTCGACATTCAATTACAGTTAGATGGTGCGAGAAGGTCTATGCGCGCGAGTTTCCAACGTGAATTGGATGTCATTGAAAGTGGCCTAAGTTTTCTGGGGTCTGTCGCCTCTGTTAGCCCTTACGTAGGATTATTTGGTACGGTTTGGGGGATCATGCACGCATTCGTAGGCTTATCCAACCTCACACAAGTCACGCTAGCCACTGTAGCACCCGGCATTGCGGAAGCCCTGGTGGCCACTGCGATTGGCTTGTTTGCGGCTATTCCAGCCGTTGTAGCTTATAACCGCTTCTCACGTGACATTGATCGCACCGCCATACAGCTAGAAACTTTTATTGAAGAGTTCTCCAACATACTGCAGCGCAGTACAGTAGCGTCCACTAACGCTTCATCCTCCACTACCGCAGGTTACTAAGATGGCTAGCGTATTAGGTCGTAGCAGCAGGTCACGCCGTCGCGGCATGGCCGAAATCAATATGGTGCCGTTTATTGATGTGATGTTGGTACTGTTGATTATTTTCATGGTCAGCGCACCTCTCATCACCACGGGCGTGATTGATTTGCCCAGCGTAGGCAAAGCTCAACAACGCCCCACCCAAGTTATCGAGATAATGGTTGAGGACATCAGCAAGCTTCGCATCCGATCCGATGGAGATGAATTTACCGCTGTTCGGGTTCAGGATTTAACGAAAAAAGTGGCGCAACTCCAAAATGGTCAGTCTGATGTACCCGTGGTCATCTCTGGGGACAAAAGTGTCAAATATGAAGCGGTTGTCAAAGTCATGGATACCTTGCAACGAGCCGGCGTAAAACGTGTAGGCCTTTCTGTGAAATTAGGTGATTGAACCCCTTTATGGGTATGCGCTTTCATTCAGACCCCCTACGCCCCTTACGCCCCAATCATTGGGGTACCGGTGGCTTGATTGCATTCACAGCCCACACGGTGCTGTTGATTTCAATGACACTAGCCATGAACTGGCCGCGACACAATACCATTTCTGCCAGTGCGGAATTATGGTCGAGTATCCCTATAGAGGCTGCACCAACCCATCTTGAAACGGTTGCAAAACCTGAACCCAAGCCGACCCCAGAGCCCCCTCCGCCCACACCAGAGAAGAAAATCGAGCCCGAACGCCCATCGGTGGATATTGCGCTTGAAAAACAGCGTTTAGAAAAGAAAAAACAGCAAGAATTGGAAAAGCTTCGTCTCGAAAAAGAAAAGAAAGTCAAGCACGAGCAAATGCTCAAAGAAAAAGCCCAGAAATCGGAAGAAAAAGAGGCGGAAAAACGCCGCGCGGAAAACTTGGCACGGATCACCGGAATGGCCAAAGCTTCCAAAGACCCCAAAGGTACGGGTTCAGCCACTCAAAGCTCAGGCCCCTCTGCCAGCTATGCGGGACGCATCAAAGCCCGTATCAAACCCAATATCGTGTACTCTTCGGATTTACTCTACGATGATAAAACGGCCGAAGTTGAAGTACGGTTGAGCATGGATGGCACGATCATGAGCCGTAAGCTGATTAAAAGCAGTGGTGTGCGCGATTGGGATGAGGCCGTTTTACGCGCGATTGATCGAACAGAAATACTGCCCCGTGATACCGATGGCAGCGTGCCGCCCGTCATCATCATTTCATTCAATCGGCAAGATCGCTAGTATCCACTAGTATCATTGAGGCAAATTCTGCTTGCTGATTGATAGTGATAGCGAACTTCCCATGACCTCTGATTCAACAGAACCGCCCGCATCCGCATTAAGCCGGCTCTGGGCAGCATTTGATTTCCCGCATCAACCTCTTGCTCGTGCAAGCTCTGATCGAATCAAAGGGGCCTTTTATCACCCCCCCCATCAACGCCTCATCGCTTATCAGCCCGAACAACTGCTTACGGTGATTGACAGTGCCCACCGAGCGGCTTGTGATGGGGCATGGGTGCTGGGTGGTCTGCGTTATGAGGCGGCATCTGCACTCGATTCTTCACTGAGTACAGCACCAAGCCATGGCGCTATAGCTGAATTTTATATTTGGCACTCTGCACCTGAACCGTGGCCTGACATGGATGAAGCTTGTGCGCCCATGGTTTTAGATTGGGTAGATCAAGGTGAGTTCACTCAACAAACCGCATCCATCCAACGCATTCATGAGTGGATAGAAGCTGGTGATTGTTATCAAGTCAATCTCACCACACGGCTGAAAGCGCAACCATCACCTGATTTTCACCTCAGTCGGTATTTTCTATCACTACACGAAGCCCAGCCAGGAGGCTTCTCGCTGTTTCTGCGAAATGAAGGCAACTTGGGCGGCATTGCCAGTGTGTCACCCGAATTATTTTTTGATTGGCGACCTCCCTCAGAGCATCACGGTGCAGGCCGCATCAGCACCCAACCCATGAAAGGCACGGCACCTCGAGGCACCCAACCACAGACAGATGCACATAACGCCCAAGAACTCCAAAAAAGCGAGAAAGAACGGGCTGAAAATTTAATGATAGTCGATTTGTTGCGCAATGATCTGTCACGAATAGCCCTGCTAGGCACGGTAGAAACATCGCGCCTATTTGAACTGCATGCCCTGCCCACGGTGTGGCAAATGACATCCACTGTCACCGCACAAACCCGCCCCAACACGGCATTAAGTACCATTTTTCAAACCCTCTTCCCCTGTGGTTCGGTCACGGGTGCACCCAAGGTTCGATCGATGCAGATCATTCAGGAATTGGAAAATCCCCACCCCCGAGGGTGGTACTGTGGCGCGGTAGGCCTCATCCAGCCCGGGGGTGCCTGCACGTTCAACGTACCCATCAGAACCGTTGAGGTTAACGCTTCGGGCGAGCTTTTATGTGGCATTGGCAGCGGCATCACTTTTGATTCCACGGCGCAGGATGAGCTGGCGGAATGGCAAACCAAACGCCGCTTTTTGCACCGCGCTGCAGCGCCCATTTTTGCGCTAGAAACCCTGCGGCTAGAGCAAGGCCACTATCACCGATTGCCATTGCACATAGCCCGTATGTCGCGCTGTGCAGCGTACTTCGGGCTTCAGTGGTGCGAGGATTGTGTTCACGCCTACCTTGAAAAATTAGCCCAAAAGCACTCAAAAGGCAGTTGGCGGGTTCGCCTTACCCTTTCACGCAAGGGGAAATTAGCCTCTCAAGTTCAGGCCCTAGAACCCACCATGCCCCATCAACCCGTACATTTAGCACTAGCCCCAAAGCCCATCCCACAGCCGGCATGGATGAATGAATTTATCTTCTACAAAACCACCCGGCGTGAAGTGTACGATGCTTTCCAATCAGAAAAACCCAGTGGCATTTTTGATTGGATTCTATGGAATGACAAGCAGGAGCTCACGGAAGGGACATTTGGCAACATTGCGCTTGAACTCGATGGTCAGTGGCTCACACCTGCCAGCGAGTGCGGGCTGCTGCCTGGAGTGATGCGTGAGGAATTGCTACAACGCAAAATCATTTCTGAGGCCAAACTCACCATAGCCGATTTGCACGCTGCCACACAGGTGGCGTTCTTTAACAGCTTGCGGGGCTGGTTGAAGGCTACCGTTGTTGATAATCTTTAGCGTTTCTAGGGCCTCAAGCCCTTCTCAAAAAACGCCAAATAAATCCGGGGAAAGCAAAAGTCAGAAATAAACAAAGCATCACTACATAAAACTCCCAGCCTTGGCTGTGCCTTTGCCCCAGTGTCATTTCCCCCACCCAGCCGGCGGTAATAAATAAAGCAAAGCCGAATAAGAGTTCCGGTATTAACCAGACAAAGTGATTTTGATGTACGGCGTTTTTACTTGGGCCAATAAGCAACCACCTATTGGTAAAAAAGGGGAAATTTGCCATGCACAAACCCCAGCCCATCAAACCCCAAGATATCAACTCAGAGATCACAAGCGCCCTTTGAAACCTGAGAAATTTGGCACCTCACGAAGCCAAAGAACGCACAATCACATCACGGCAAACTGCAATCAAACCGCTGGGCATCAAACCCAGTATCAAAACTGCGCTGGCGTTCAACATCAGCAGCACATCGGCTCCACGTGTGGATTCTTTCAGCACAGGCAGTGTGCTTTCATCAAAGTACATCACCTTAATCACGCGCAAATAATAAAAAGCGGCAATCAAAGACATCAATACCGCAATCAAGGCCAACACAAAATAGCTGGGCACATTGGTGGTGATCAAAGACTGCAACACGGCAAACTTAGCATAAAAGCCCATCGTCGGAGGAATCCCAGCCAGCGAGAACATAAACACCGTCATGGCCGCAGCCATCCAAGGCTTACGCACACCCAGTCCGGCAAAATCTGACAGATTTTCCGCCTCAAATCCATCACGTGAGAGCAACATGATCAAGCCGAACGAACCCACCGTCGTCAGCACATATGTCAGCAAGTAAAACAAAGCCGAACTATAAGCATTACCTGCCAATAGAGTATGACCACTCACCACACCGGATGTCAACCCCAGCAACATAAAGCCGATTTGCCCAATAGCTGAATAAGCCAACATGCGCTTTAAATTAGTTTGGGCTATAGCAGCCAAATTACCGATCACCAATGAGGCCACAGCCATCACCATGATCATTTGCTGCCACTCTACGACCATACTCAACAAGCCCTCAACCAGCAAACGTATACAAATACCGAAAGCCGCTAATTTAGGCGCACCGGCAATCAGTACTGAAATGGCCGTGGGTGCGCCCTGATACACATCGGGCACCCACATATGAAAAGGTGCCACCCCCAACTTAAAGCCTAAACCTGCCACAATGAATACCAAGCCAAACACCAGCACCATCGAGTTGATATTACCCTGCACCAACAGACTCAAAACCTCAGATATTACTAGCGTACCAGTAGCACCATAAATCATGGACAGCCCATAAAGCAAAAAGCCACTGGCAATGGCGCCAAGCACAAAGTACTTCATCGCAGCCTCAGTGGCTTCACCATCATCGCGCCGGAGTGCCACCAATGCATATAAGCTCAAACTCATGACCTCCAAGCCTAAATACACCACCAACAAATGATTGGCCGATACCATGACATTGATACCCAATAAAACCATCATGGCCAACACAAAAAACTCGCCTTTGAGCATGGCACGCGGATACAAATAGGGTTGCGCATAAACGATTGAAGCCATTACGGCCAGGGTGGCCACCAAACCGAGCAACTGCCCCATGGGATCCACCACCACCATATTGTTTAAGGCATACAGCGTTTCTCCCCCGAATAGCGAGGACAAACGCAACCATGCCACCACAGCCAAAGAACCCTGCGTTAACCAAAAGGTCAATCGGCGCTGCGCATCCACTACAAACAAATCGACCAAAGCGACCGTACACGCCATGATCAGAAGAAAAATCTCAGGGCTGATCGCCATCCAATTATGTAAGTTCATGCTATTGATCCGCAGATATTTCAAATTAACTTAGATACGGCCAGATGTTGTAACAAATGGCTGATAGAAGTTTGCATCACATCCGTAAATACTTTGGGGTACAAACCCATCCATAAAACGGCCACCGCCAATACGGCCAACAATGCCCATTCTCGTTTATTGACATCCGTGAGTTGAGCCACATGATCATTGGCCACATCACCAAAATACACGCGCTTCACCATCCATAAGGTGTAGGCAGCGCCAAAAATCAGGGTAGTTGCAGCCAGCAAACCGATCCAGAAATTGAGCTGTACCGCAGCCAAAATGACCATCCATTCTCCCACAAACCCGCCGGTACCAGGCAAACCACAGTTGGCCATCGCAAAAAACACCGCAAACGCAGCAAACCGAGGCATGGTATTGGCTACCCCGCCATAGGCGGCGATTTCACGGGAATGCACACGATCATAGAGTACACCGATGCACAAAAACATGGCACCTGAGACAAAACCGTGGCTGATCATTTGCACAATCGCACCGGCAACGCCTAGCTCATTGAACAAGAAAAAACCCAAGGTGACAAAACCCATGTGCGCAATGGATGAATAAGCCACCAGCTTTTTCATATCTTGCTGTACCAAAGCCACCAAACCAATATACAACACAGCCACTAAACTTAGGGTAATCATCAGCCAGGCATATTCATGCGCTGCATCTGGGGCAATTGGCATGCTAAAGCGTAAAAAGCCATAAGCACCGAGCTTCAACATGATGGCCGCCAGCACCACCGAACCCCCTGTAGGAGCCTCAACGTGGGCATCAGGCAACCAGGTATGCACTGGCCACATAGGCACCTTAACGGAAAACGCGGCAAAGAAAGCAAAAAATAGCAAGGTTTGCGCATTCAACGGTAGTGGCAGTGCATGCCATGTTTGAATATCAAAACTGCCATTGGACTTATAATATAAGTACAACAAGGCCAATAACATTAACAGCGAACCCATGAGGGTATAGAGAAAAAACTTAAACGCAGCATACACGCGCCTAGCACCGCCCCACACACCAATAATGATGTACATGGGAATCAAAGTAGCTTCAAAAAACACATAAAACAGCAAGCCGTCGAGTGCAGCGAATACGCCCACCATCAAACCCGACAAAATCAAAAAAGAACCCATGTAAAGGTTGACTCTGTCCGTTATCACTTCCCAGCCGGCAACCACCACAATCATGGTGATGAATGCGGTTAACAACACAAACCACACAGAAATTCCATCGACACCCAAATGGTAATTCACATTAAAGCGCTCTATCCAAGTTACCTTCTCTTGGAATTGCATACCGACAAAAGCGGGATCAAACTGCTGTATCAGGGGCAAAGTAACCAAAAAAGACACCAATGCACCCAATAATGCCATCCAGCGCACAACACGGGCATGCTCATCTCGACCTAGGGCCAGCAAGACAATGCCCACCGCGATAGGCAAGCCAATGGCCACACTTAATATTCCCATTCTTAAATTCTCCGCAATCCGTATATAGGGTTCAACTGTTAGACGTAGCCAGATGGTTTAGCGTAACAAAACGCCGCGCAAAAGGGGCCATAACTGCCAGGTTAGCAAACCAAAAAGGCCCAAGAGCATCACCAAGGCATACCAGTACAAACGGCCTGTTTGTACTAAACGAGTAGCTGATGCCAGTAAACCCACTGCCCGAGCTGATCCGTTAATGATAATGCCATCAATAATGCCCATATCGCCCACTCGCCACAAGGTGATGCCGGTAAGCCGTGCCCATACTGCCAAAACTTTTTCATTGAAAGCATCCATGTAATACTTGTTTTCCAGAATCACGACCAACGGGGCAAAAATTCGGGCAAGTCGAGCAGGAATGGCAGGCTGCAATAAATAAAACCATGCCGCCACTAAAACACCAGCCAATGCCAAGGCAAATGGCAGCGTTTGAACACCATGCAGCGCCATAGCCCAGGCGCCATGGAAATGATGCTGTAAAGCAGCTAAGGCAGTGTGCTTGGAGCCATCCACATAAATTGCATCGGATAGCAATGAACCAAACAACATCGGCTCAATAGTAAGATAACCCATCACGACCGAGGGCACAGCCAGCAATAACAAAGGCAACGTAACTACCCAAGGCGATTCATGCGGCGTATGGTCATGGTGATCATCACCGTGGTCATGATCATGCTCAGGCGGGAAAGGCTTGTGGTGAAAGCGCTCGGCCCCGTGAAACACCAAGAAATACATACGGAATGAATAAAACGCAGTGACAAATACCCCAGCGATCACCGCAAAAGATGCCCAGCCTGCTGCGGGCAGCCTGCTTGCCTCTACGGCCATGATGATGCTATCTTTCGAGTAAAAGCCCGAGAACAATGGCGTTCCGATCAAAGCCAATGAACCCAGTAAAGACGTGATCCAAGTGATAGGCATATACTTGCGCAAACCACCCATGTTGCGGATATCTTGGTCGTGATGCATGCCAATGATCACCGAACCGGCACCCAAAAATAACAGTGCCTTAAAAAATGCGTGGGTCATCAAGTGAAACACCGCCACGGAGTAGGCCGAAGCACCCAAAGCCACCGTCATATAACCCAATTGACTCAGGGTCGAATAGGCTACCACACGTTTGATATCGTTCTGGGTAATACCCATAAAGCCCATGAACAAAGCGGTGATCGAACCAATGATCATCACAAAGTTCAGGGCCGTATCCGTCAATTCAAATAAAGGCGACATCCGCGCCACCATAAAAATGCCAGCCGTCACCATCGTTGCCGCGTGAATCAGGGCAGAAATAGGAGTTGGGCCTTCCATCGAGTCAGGCAACCAAACATGCAGGGGGAATTGCGCGCTTTTACCCATCGCACCGATGAACAGGCAAATACAAGCCACGGTGAGCAACATCCAATCGGTACCCGGAAAGGTCAGTGCGGATAACTCTCCCGCCTTAGCAAAAGTCTCGGTGTAGTTCAGAGTTCCGGCATAAGCCAGTAACAAACCAATCCCTAAAATAAAACCGAAATCACCCACACGATTGACCAGGAAGGCTTTCATATTGGCAAAAACGGCTGAGGGTTTTTTGAACCAAAATCCAATCAATAAATAGCTGACCAAGCCCACCGCTTCCCAGCCAAAAAAGAGTTGTAAGAAATTGTTGCTCATCACGAGCATCAACATCGAAAACGTAAAGAGTGAGATATACGAGAAGAATCGTTGATAGCCCGGGTCGTCTTTCATGTAGCCTATGGTGTAGATATGCACCATCAGAGAAACAAAGGTCACCACGCACATCATCATGGCGGACAAACCATCAATTAAAAAGCCCACTTCCATGGTGAGATTGCCGAGCGTCATCCACTCGTAAATGGTGGCATTAAATCGCGCACCATCCATAGCAACACTCTTCAAAACCCAGGCTGATAAAGCCAAGGCTATGGCCACCCCCAGAATAGTGACACTATGAGCACCACTACGCCCAATTTGGCGACCGAAAAAACCTGCCAAAATAGCGCCCACGAGAGGTGCCAATGGAATGGCGACTAATAGTGATGATGAAAGTTCTGCAGTCATGAATTCAATACGTTAGAGCATTACTTGAGGGTCAGCCCCTTAACCCTTGAGGGTGTCGAGTTGCTGTACGTTAATAGAAGATCGATTACGGAAGAGCACAACCAGTATGGCCAGGCCAATAGCCGATTCGGCCGCTGCCACTGTGAGTATGAAAAACACGAAGATTTGCCCCGCAATGTCTCCCATGTAATGCGAGAAAGCCACAAAGTTCATATTCACGGCCAAAAGCATCAACTCGATCGCCATCAGCAATACGATCAAGTTACGACGATTCATAAAAATACCCACCACTGACAAGGCAAATAAAAATGCACTCAAGGTTAAGTAGTGGCCTAGTGTGACTTCAGCCATGATTAAACTTTTCCTTCCTGGTTAACAGCATCCACTGGAACCTCAGCAGCCATAGAAACGATACGCACACGATCTGCGCGCTTGACCCTAACTTGCTCGCTGGGATTGATCGCACGTGAATCTTTACGCTTGCGTAAGGTCAAAGCAATAGCCGAAATCATTGCAATCAACAACAACACCGCCGCCAATTGCAAGGGATAAAGGTACTCAGTGTAGAGCTCAATGCCCAGCACTCGAGTATTGCCTTTTTCTAGCCAATCCAGCGGCGTGGCAGGCGCATGGCTGACTTGAAAGCCACTCATCAATACCAGGGCCATTTCCAAAGCAATCACAGCACCTACACTGCCTGCCAGTGGGAGATGTCGCCAGAAATTTTCGCGGAAGGCATCGGTATTGATATCCAGCATCATCACCACGAATAAAAACAGCACCATGACCGCACCCACATAAACCAAAATCAAAGTAATGGCTAGAAACTCGGCCTGCAGCAACATCCAAATACAGGAGGAACTAAAGAAAGACAGAACCAAAAACAAGGCAGCATGAACGGTACTGCGTGCGGTAATCACCCTGAATGCGGCAAATAACAATACCGTAGAAAAAACGTAAAAAAGAATACTGGTCGTGCTCATATCTCAGCGGTACTTAGCGTCCGCCTCCTTGTTTTTTGCAATCTCTTGCTCGTAGCGATCACCTACGGCCAGCAGCATATCTTTAGTGAAATACAGGTCACCTCGCTTTTCACCGTGATATTCAAAAATATGGGTTTCAACAATCGAGTCCACCGGACAACTTTCTTCGCAAAAGCCACAAAAAATGCATTTGGTTAAATCGATGTCATAGCGGTTGGTTCGGCGCGTACCGTCTTCACGGACCTCGCTTTCAATCGTGATAGCCATGGCTGGGCAAACGGCTTCGCACAATTTACAGGCAATGCAACGTTCTTCGCCATTTTCGTACCGGCGAAGCGCATGCAAACCACGGAATCGCGGCGAAAGAGGTGTTTTTTCCTCAGGGAATTGCACTGTGATTTTGCGCTTAAAAAAATGCCGGCCTGTGACCTTAAGCCCCTTGAGTAACTCCAGCAACATAAAGCTAGAGACAAAATCCTTGATAGTGGAGAGTGCCATCATCATTTCCAGATATTGAACGGTGACTGAATCCAAAGGCCCACCACAATCAGCCAGACCAATGTAACAGGGATAAATATTTTCCAACCCAAACGCATGATTTGGTCATAACGGTAGCGGGGGAATGTCGCACGTACCCACAAAAACATGGTAACCACGACAAAGACCTTGATGGCCAACCAAATCCAACCCGGAATGGCATTAAATAACGGGGCATCAATCGGAGACAACCAACCACCCAAGAACATCAACACACACATGGTCGATACCAAAATCATATTGGCATATTCCGCCAAAAAGAACATGGCAAACGACATACCTGAATATTCGATCATGTGGCCGGCCACAATTTCAGATTCACCCTCAACCACATCAAACGGGTGACGATTGGTTTCAGCCAAACCTGAAATAAAAAACACCACAAATACGGGCAATAAGGGGAGCCAATTCCAAGAGAAGAAATTCAAGCCCCATTGAGCAAACTGACCGTGGGATTGGGCCATCACAATGCCGCTGATATTCATGGTACCTGACACCATCAATACCACCACCAAAGCAAAGCCCATGGCTATTTCATAGCTCACCATTTGTGCTGATGCCCGAATAGCCCCTAAAAATGCATATTTTGAATTAGAGGCCCAGCCCGCAATAATCACACCATACACCTCCAGAGATGTAATTGCCATCAAAAACAATAAACCTGCATTCACATTGGCCAGCACCACATCGGGCCCGAAGGGTACTACAGCCCATGCCGCGAGTGCGGGCATGATGGTCATCACCGGGCCCAGAAAGAACAAGCCTTTATTGGCAGCGGTCGGGCGTATGATTTCTTTAAAAACCAACTTGACTGCATCGGCAATCGGGGTGAGTAAGCCCCAAGGACCTACTCGGTTAGGCCCTGGCCGAACTTGGGTCCAGCCAATCGCTTTGCGCTCCCACAAAGTCAGGTAAGCGACACAGCCCATCAAAGGCAACACTACGGCAATGATTTTGATTAAGCTCCAAACCACCAACCAGGCGGTTGGCCCCATCAAACCGAGCCCCCATTGTTGAAAAGCATCTAACATATTCAAACCTTCTCTAAGGTCACTGCACCAAAGATATGGCCCAGTTCAGCGGTATCACGGTGGCCTGCCGGCACGTGAACACCCTTCACAGGCAAACCTTCTAGAATCTGCACCGGCAATACGGCACTGGCACTACCCTGCTTAACCTGTACCTTATCCCCTTTTTGCAAGCCCAATTCATTCCATAA
Organism: Burkholderiaceae bacterium; assembly: GCA_032122355.1. Taxonomy (GTDB): domain Bacteria; phylum Pseudomonadota; class Gammaproteobacteria; order Burkholderiales; family Burkholderiaceae_C; genus RFTU01. Next base: position 11,356 of record JAUMCS010000105.1, on the reverse strand, counting down.
GGCCTCAGAGACACCCACCACAGGAGCCTGCCCGTCACGGGTTGCCAACAAGCTGGGGGCTCGCCGCACAAGGGAATCAACCGCATAAATAGGCACGCTGGTGACCCGCTCAAGGGCAGATGATGCCGGTTTCACCTCTAGGTTGGGCGGTAGTTGCACCACATGGTTGTTGAGTTTTGCATGAATTTGCGCCTCATCACCCAATGCTTGAGCACGCAAAATATCCACATTTTCTTGATCAAAACCCGGCAAGCCCAGTAAATTCCCCAAAACGCGCAACACCTTCCAGGCGGGTCGGGTTTGACCCAAGGGTTTTACTACGCCTTGGAAACTTTGAATCCGACCCTCAGCATTGACAAAGGTGCCGGCCGTCTCTGTAAACGGTGCCACTGGCAATAACACATCTGCATTGCTCACATGCGCATCCTTAAATGAGGTCAGAGCAACCACCAAGCCCGATTGTTGCAGTGCGGCCTGAGTGGCTGCGGCATCTGCTGCATCCAAGACCGGCTCGGTGTGCAAAAAGACCATCGCCTTCATGGCTTGCGTTAACATTTGCGAGGCATTCAAGCCTTGTGCATCTGGCATGGCTCCCACCAGCTGAGCCCCGACGCTATTAGCGGCTTCACCCAAGAATCCGACCTTAGCACCCACCTGCTGGCCGATCCAGTTAGCCAAGGCCAACAGGGCGCTGGCCTGCGGATGCTGAGCGGCTGCATGGCCCAGCAAAATAGCCTTGCGCTCACCGCTAATCAGCGACTGAGCAATAGCCGATGCAGTCTCACCCACCGCCATGTTGCCCTGCAATGGAGCTGTAACACCCTTAGCTTGAGCAATAGCCATGGCAATAGCCGATAGCTCTAGCAACCAACCGGAAGGAACCACTAACGAGTTGGCTGCAATCGGCATTAACCAGTCATCCGCCCAAGCTGTCAACCTTGTAACCTGAGCACCACGGCGCGCGGCTTGCCGGATACGCTGGGCGAATAAAGGATGATCTTTACGCAGTTGACTGCCTATCACCAGTACACGATCCACTTGTGACAACTCAGCTATCGGCATACCCAACCAACGCACGCCACCCGTTTCAAGCTGGAAATCTGAGTGACGCAAACGATGATCAATGTTGCCGCTGCCTAAAGCCCTGATGAGTTTACCCAATAAAAATAATTCTTCCGTAGTGCTTTGAGCGGATGCCAGAGCACCAATGGCGGAGGCTCCAAATTCGGACTGTATGCGCTTCAAACCATCGGCCACATAGTTCAATGCGGTATTCCAGTCTACCGTTAACCACTGGCCGCCTTGCTTGATCATAGGCTCAGTCAGGCGTGATTCGCTATTCAGTGCTTCGTAGGAAAAGCGATCACGATCGGCAATCCAGCATTCATTAACTTCCTCGTTTTCCAATGGTACGACACGCTTCACACGATCACCCTTGACTTGTACGACCACATTGGTTCCGGTACTATCATGCGGGCTGATGCTTTTGCGCCGTGAGAGCTCCCAAGTGCGTGCCGTATATCGGAAAGGTTTGCTGGTCAGGGCTCCGACCGGACAAATATCAATCATGTTGCCGGAAAGCTCAGAATCAACGGTAGCACCCACAAAGGTGGTGATCTCGGAGTGCTCACCCCGATTCAGCATACCCAACTCCATGGTGCCTGCAATTTCTTGGCCAAAGCGCACACATCGAGTGCAATGGATACAACGGCTCATTTCCTCCATGGAAATCAACGGGCCAATGTTTTTATGAAATACCACACGCTTTTCTTCGGTGTAGCGTGAAGCGGAGCCGCCATAGCCCACGGCCAAATCTTGCAACTGGCACTCGCCACCTTGGTCACATATGGGGCAATCAAGTGGGTGATTGATCAGCAAAAACTCCATCACCGACTGCTGCGCCTTGATGGCCTTTTCGCTTTGAGTTCTGACCACCATGCCCTGTGCAACAGGCGTTGCGCAAGCCGGCATAGGTTTGGGTGCTTTTTCTACATCCACCAAGCACATACGGCAATTGGCCGCAATGCTGAGCTTTTTGTGATAGCAAAAATGGGGTACATACACGCCCGCAGCATCAGCGGCATGCATCACCATACTGCCTTCTGGCACACTGACCTTTTGGCCGTCTAGTTCAATTTCAACCATGATATGGGTGTATGAGTTCAAAGCCCGCTACTAGCCTACACATAGGCAGGCACAATGCAAGACTGGTGTTGAATATGATGAATAAATTCATCGCGGAAATGCTTGATCATGGCTCGCACCGGCATCGCCGCTGCATCACCCAATGCACAAATGGTACGGCCCTGAATGTTGTCGGCGACCGAATTGAGCAACTCAATATCTTCCATACGGCCACGGCCATGCTCAATGCGATCCACCATACGCCACAGCCATCCCGTGCCCTCTCGGCACGGCGTACACTGACCACAGCTTTCATGCTGATAGAAGTAAGATAAACGCAATAAACTCTTGACCATGCAGCGGGTGTCATTCATGACAATCACCGCCCCCGAACCCAGCATAGAACCGGCCTTCGCAATCGAGTCGTAATCCATGGTGCATTCCATCATGATGGAAGCCGGCAACACAGGTGCACTCGAGCCACCGGGAATCACAGCCTTTAATGCGCCGCCTTTGACACCGCCAGCCAACTCAAGCAGCTTAGCAAATGGGGTACCCATCGGTACTTCGTAGTTACCGGGCAAATTGACATCGCCCACCACAGAAAATATTTTGGTGCCCCCATTATTGGGTTTACCCACATCCAAATAGGCTTGTCCGCCCTGACGAATAATCCAAGGTACAGCGGCAAATGTTTCGGTATTGTTGATGGTGGTAGGCTTGCCGTATAAACCAAAACTGGCTGGGAAAGGCGGCTTAAAGCGCGGTTGCCCTTTTTTGCCCTCGAGCGATTCTAGTAATGCAGTTTCTTCGCCACAAATATAAGCACCAAAGCCATGATGGCCATGCAGCTGAAAACTGAAACTGCTGCCCAATATTTGCTGACCTAATAAGCCCGCTGCGCGCGCTTGCTCTAGGGCTGCCTCAAAGCGCTCATAAATTTCAAAGATTTCTCCATGAATGTAGTTATATCCCACACTGATACCCATGGCATAAGCAGCAATAGCCATACCCTCAATCACTGCATGAGGGTTATACATCAAAATATCACGGTCTTTGCAAGTGCCAGGTTCGCCCTCATCGGAGTTACAAACCAGATACTTTTGGCCGTTATACTGGCGCGGCATAAAGCTCCACTTCAGCCCCGTTGGGAATCCGGCACCACCTCGACCACGCAAACCCGATAGTTTTACTTCGGCGATAACCTGTTCAGGCGTCATGGGCTCAGCGCCACCCGCACCTAAAATTTTGCGTAGGGCTTGGTATCCACCCCGCGCTTGATAAGCCTCAAGGCCCCAATTCTGACCATTCAAATCCGCATAAATTTGCGGCTGAATATGCCGGTTATGAAAGCAGGTTTCCGTACCCTGAGCCTGGAAATGAGAGAGATCCAACATCTGGCCCACGATCAGCCCTCCTTGCGAACATAATCAATCAACGCATCAATGCGGTCTGAGCTCATGAAGCTGACCATCTGACGATCGTTGACCAACATCACTGGCGCATCGGCACAGGCGCCTAAACATTCCGATTTTTGTACGGTAAATAAGCCATCGACTGTGGTTTGCCCCTCTTCGATACCTAGGCGTTGGCATAAATGCTCAAGCGCTTGCTGGCCGTTACGAAGCTGACAGGGCAAGTTGGTACACACGTTGATTTTGTGCTTACCCACAGGCTCTTGGTTAAACATATTGTAGAAGGTGGTCACTTCCCTTACAGCAATAGCGGGCATACCCAAATATTGTGCAATGGCTTGCTCGCTTTCAGCGCTGACCCAGCCCTGCTCTTGCTGCACAATGGATAAACACGCCATCACCGCTGATTGCTTTTGATCAGCGGGGTACTTGGCGACTTCACGGTCAAAACGCAAACGGGTTGCTTCAGTTAGAACAAAGCTCATCGATCAATCTCACCAAAAACAACGTCCATGGTTCCGATTACAGCTACAGCATCTGCAATCATGTGGCCCCGTGTCATCTCATCCAGGGCCGCCAAATGGGCAAAGCCAGGCGCCCGAATCTTCAAGC
>JAUMCS010000105.1:0-7195 GCA_032122355.1 Burkholderiaceae bacterium | reverse complement strand
CGCCAAGGTTTATTTGCTCCATCACTCACGATATAAATTCCAAACTCACCCTTGGGGTGTTCAACCGCTGCATAGGCCTGACCTTCGGGCACATGAAAACCTTCAGTGAAAAGTTTGAAATGGTGGATGAGGTCTTCCATATTTGACTTCATGCCCACCCGATCAGGCGGTGCAACCTTGTGATTATCGGTAATCACAGGGCCAGGGTTGTTCCGCAACCACTTCACGCATTGTTGAATAATACGATTAGATTGACGCATCTCTTCGATGCGAACCAAATAGCGATCATAGGTATCGCCGTTGACACCCACCGGAATATCGAAATCCATTTGGGCATAAACATCGTAAGGTTGCTTTTTGCGCAAGTCCCATTCGATGCCTGAGCCGCGCAACATCGCACCGCTGAAACCCAAATTCAAAGCACGCTCAGGCGACACCACGGCAATACCCACGGTACGCTGTTTCCAAATGCGGTTATCAGTGAGCAAGGTTTCGTATTCATCCACCAACGCAGGAAAACGGCGCGTGAAATCTTCGATAAAGTCAAGCAAACTGCCCTGGCGATTTTCATTGAGGCGCGCTATGGCTTTGGCATTGCGAATTTTGCTGGCCTGATACTGGGGCATCACATCAGGCAAATCACGGTAAACGCCACCAGGACGGAAGTAAGCCGCATGCATACGAGCACCTGAAACAGCCTCGTACATGTCGAATAAATCTTCACGCTCGCGGAAGCAGTAAATCAGCATATTCATGGCGCCGCAATCCATGCCATGACAGCCCAGCCATAGCAGGTGATTGAGCAGGCGTGTGATCTCAGCATACATGACGCGGATGTACTGGGCGCGTATAGGCACGTCAATACCGAGCATTTTTTCAAGTGCCAAACAGTAGGCATGCTCGTTGGACATCATAGACACATAATCCAAACGGTCCATGTAAGGCAATGACTGAATATAGGTTTTGGTTTCCGCCAGTTTTTCTGTAGCACGATGCAATAAACCGATATGTGGATCGGCACGCTGTATCACCTCACCATCGAGCTCTAGCACCAAGCGCAAAACACCGTGCGCAGCCGGATGCTGAGGGCCAAAGTTTAATGTGTAATTTTTGATGTCTGCCATATCAATTCCGCAGCCTTAGGCCTTAGTGCAGCCCCCCATAATTAGGTTCCCGAATGATACGGGGCGTAATTTCGCGCACATCAATCGTTACCGGCTGATAGATCACTCGTTTTTCTTGTGCATCGTAGCGCATTTCCACATGGCCCGTAACCGGGAAATCTTTGCGGAATGGATGACCGATAAAACCATAATCCGTGAGGATACGACGCAAATCTTCATGCCCATCAAACAAGATGCCATAAAGATCAAAGGCCTCACGCTCAAACCAATTAGCTGAATTCCACAAGGGGTTCACAGAACTCACACGGGGCACTGCATCATCAGGGCATTTTACACAAACACGCAGACGCCAATTATGTTGCACCGACAACAAATGCAAAACGACCGCAAACCTTAAACCTTCGTAGCTGTCGTTACCATAGCCCGCATAATCCACCCCACATAAATCCATCAATTGCTGAAACTGTAATTGTGGATGATCACGGAGCTGGGCACACACTTGAAAGTAATCAGCCGCTGAAACCGTGATGGTCAGCTCATGAAATTGCTGCGTAATAGCTTGGATGGAGGAACCCAAAACTTCGGTCAAAACCTGCTGCAGCTTTTGTAATTTAGAAGTCATTGCAGTTCACCTTTAAGCACGCGCGATGGTGTTTTCACGTCGTATTTTGCTTTGCAATTGCAAAATACCATAAAGCAACGCTTCAGCTGTAGGCGGGCATCCTGGCACATACACATCCACCGGAACAATACGATCGCATCCGCGCACCACTGAATAGCTGTAGTGATAGTAGCCACCGCCATTGGCACAAGAACCCATCGAAAGCACCCAACGGGGCTCGGCCATTTGGTCGTAGACTTTACGTAAGGCCGGAGCCATTTTGTTACACAAAGTACCCGCCACGATCATCAAATCGCTTTGCCGAGGGCTAGGGCGAAATAACATACCGAAACGATCAATATCGTAACGCGATGCGCCTGCATGCATCATTTCAACAGCACAACATGCCAAACCAAAAGTCATGGGCCAGAGTGAACCGGTTTTGGACCAATTCACCAATTTATCCACCGAAGTAGTGATAAAGCCCTCTTTGAGAACGCCCTCAATACCCATTTGCCACTCCTGTAGGGAGAACCTTTAGAATTAAACGCATTGCATCACTCCCAATCTAAAGCGCCTTTTTTCCATTCGTATACAAAGCCAACAACCAAGATACCCAGAAAAACCATCACCGACCAGAAGCCCGTAGAACCTATATCACGCAATGAAACGGCCCACGGAAATAAAAAGGCAATTTCGAGATCAAATAAAATAAAAAGAATAGCCACCAAGTAATACCGCACATCAAATTTCATGCGAGCATCTTCAAAGGCTTCAAAACCACATTCATAGGGTGAGTTTTTAGCGGCATCAGGCCGATTCGGGCCCATCAAAAAGCCAATAAGTTGCGGCGCCACACCAATTCCGACACCCACCAAAATAAAGAGGATGACAGGCAAGTATTCTTGAATATTCATAGGGGGAACTCTAGGATGAATGGCCTCAGACTGCTAAGCAATCTGAGCTTATCGGCTACTTCAAACAACTCGAACACACATGAGGCTGAAGTAACTTTACTGCTTTGCTGGTGCCGACGGCGAGACTCGAACTCGCACAGCTTTCGCCACTACCCCCTCAAGATAGCGTGTCTACCAATTTCACCACGTCGGCATTATCAGTCTGCTGCAGAGAAGTTAACCCCTACAACAGCTCGGTAACTAATGGACACATTTTAACCGAATCTATGCGTACTCGGTTTTATGCACCAAAAAAAGTTGATTTTTATCCTATTATTTTGCGCTTTTTGCCTCAGATGCTACTGCGCCAGAGGCTGGCACACTGACACTAGGGGCTGGTGGGGCTACAGATTCCGTTTTCGGTATAACGGCCGGCACGCTAGTGCCTTGATTGGGCGCTTGAGCGGGATTTTCTAAAACACTTTGCGGCGACCCATTGGGGGCCAACCGAGCTGCCCCACCGCTGTAGGCCAAACCCAGCGTGCACAAAAAGAAAACGGTGGCACAAATGGCAGTAGAGCGAGACAAAAAATTCGCCCCGCCACTGGCCCCGAACAAGCTGCCCGCCGAGCCACTACCAAAGGAAGAACCCATATCTGCACCTTTACCATGCTGAATGAGTATCAGCCCAATCATGATCAGTGCCGATAAAATTTGCAATACCTGCACAGCATTGATGAGTATTTTCATATTAAATCCTCAGTTTTTCTATAGATTTTAAGAGCTACTGCACACTATGGCTCAGCGTTATTTCAGAAGCCGCCTGAGCGATGGCTATAAAATCCGCAGCCTTGAGTGATGCCCCACCAATGAGGCCCCCGTCAATATCGGGTTGCGCAAACAAGGTGCGAGCATTGTCGGGCTTGACACTTCCCCCATACAGTATGGGCATTGCAGATGCATGCTTAGTTGCTGCTTGCAATTGCGCCCTCAAGGCTGCATGAACAGCCTGCGCCTGATCTGGGGTGGCGGTGAGTCCGGTACCGATAGCCCACACCGGCTCATAGGCTACGACCATTTCACTGACACAATGGCCCAATGTGTGAATCACAGCCGATAGTTGACGCTTAACGACCGACTCCGTTTCACCGGCCTGCCGTTGTTGTAGCGTTTCGCCGACACAAACAATCGGTGTCAGACCGTGGGCAAGTGCCGCTTTGGCCTTATCAGCCACGACTTGATCCGTTTCAGCATGAAGGGATCGACGCTCAGAGTGGCCCACAATGACGTAACGGCACCCTAATTCAGCCAACATCACAGCCGATACCTCACCCGTATAAGCGCCCTGCTCATGGGCTGAGCAGTCTTGAGCACCCCAACGGATGGAGCTTGCACCTAGGGTTTGAGCCACATCGGTCAAATATACAAAAGGCGGACACACGGCGACATCGCAAGCCAGTGCGCCTGCTGGCAGCAATCCTGCCAGCAAGGCGGCATTGGCCTCGCGCGAGCCATGCATTTTCCAATTACCCACAACCAACTTTTTACGCATAGCCCAACCCAATAGCGCTCTACTGAACTTCAGCCGCAGGAGGTGCAACAGGTGCTGATGCTGACTCTGGTGCACTGGGTGCGGCTTCTTCGCGCTCGTTGCGCTCACCGCGCTCTGAGCGATCACGGCGTGATCCACGATCACCCCCACGATCGCCGCGCTCACGACGGGGTGGGCGCTCGCGCTCTTCGGGTTCAGGCATACCTTCGGGGCGCTCTAATAAGGCCTTCATAGATAGCTTGATTCGGCCCTTGTCGTCGGTTTCCAGCACTTTAACCTGAACGGTTTGGCCTTCTTGCAGATGATCTTCGACCTTTTCAACACGCTGATGTGAGATTTGGCTGATATGCAGCAACCCATCCTTGCCAGGCAGAATATTGACTAAGGCACCAAAGTCAAGAATTTTGACAACCTTGCCTTCATATACCTTGCCGACTTCGGCCTCAACGGTGATTTCTTGTACACGTTGAATAGCCAGCTGAGCACGATCGGCATCAGTTGAAGAGATGGTCACGACACCATCTTCTGAGATATCAATGGTGGTGCCCGTTTCCTCAGTGAGAGCACGAATGGTTGCACCACCTTTACCGATCAGGTCACGAATTTTATCGGGATTGATCTTGACGGTGTACATACGGGGCGCGAAGGGTGAAACCTCGGTTTTAGACTCACCTACTGCGGCCTGCATGATGCCAAGGATGTGCATACGTGCTTCTTTGGCCTGCGCCAAAGCCACTTGCATGATCTCTTTGGTGATACCCTGAATTTTGATATCCATTTGTAAGGCGGTAATGCCGGCCGTAGAGCCTGCCACCTTGAAGTCCATATCACCCAAGTGATCTTCGTCGCCCAAAATATCGGTGAGCACCGCAAAATGATTGCCTTCTTTGATCAAGCCCATGGCAATTCCAGCCACGTGCGCCTTCATGGGCACGCCTGCATCCATCAGCGATAAACAGCCACCGCAAACTGAGGCCATGGAAGACGAACCGTTGGATTCAGTGATTTCAGATACGACACGAATGGCGTAAGGAAACTCATCTTTGCTGGGCAAACAAGCCACCAAAGCGCGCTTAGCTAGGCGGCCATGGCCAATTTCACGACGCTTGGGCGTACCCACACGACCCGTTTCACCGGTCGCGAATGGCGGCATGTTGTAGTGCAGCATGAAGTGCTCATCAAACTCACCCGATAGTGCATCAATTTTTTGCACATCGCGCTCGGTGCCCAATGTGGCCACCACCAAGGCTTGGGTTTCACCACGGGTGAATAGGGCTGAACCATGGGTACGCGGCAATACGCCCGTGCGGATTTCAATGGGGCGCACGGTACGAGTATCACGCCCATCAATACGAGGCTCGCCAGAGAGGATTTGGCCACGCACAATGCGTGACTCTGCTTCAAAGAGCAGATTCTCTACCTTGATGGCATCAAATTCGATACCTTCAGCTTTGAGCCCTTCCATCACCGCCGAGTAAGCCTCACGACAGGCTTGAGTACGTGCTTGCTTGCTGCGAATTTGGTAAGCCGCGCGTAATTTTTCTTCACCCAAGGCAGAAACTTTGGCAATCAAGGCTTCATCTTTGGAGGGGGCTTGCCAATTCCACTCGGGCTTGCCTGCATCACGCACCAATTCTTGAATGGCATTGATGGCGATATTGCCCTGCTCATGACCAAACACCACGGCACCGAGCATCACTTCTTCACTGAGCTGCTGAGCTTCGGATTCCACCATCAAAACGGCGGCCTCGGTACCGGCCACCACCAAGTCCATTTGACTGTTGGCCAATGCAGTTTTACCAGGATTGAGAATGTATTGGCCATTGACATAGCCCACACGAGCTGCGCCAATCGGGCCGTTGAAAGGAATACCACTGACCGCCAATGCGGCGCTGCTGGCAATCATGGAGGCTATATCCGCTTGAACTTCTGGGTTCAGGCTGAGTACATGCACAACGACTTGTACTTCGTTGTAAAAACCCTCGGGGAACAAAGGTCTGATGGGCCGATCGATCAAGCGGCTGGTGAGGGTTTCCAACTCACTGGGGCGACCTTCACGCTTGAAAAAACTGCCCGGAATTTTACCGGCAGCATAGGTTTTTTCGATGTAATCGACGGTAAGGGGAAAGAAATCTTGACCCGCTTTAGCTTCGGTTTGCGCCACCACAGTGGCCAACACCACCGTACCATCCATATCGACCAGAACCGCGCCCGTTGCCTGACGTGCAATTTCGCCGGTTTCTAGCGTGACGCTGTGGGGACCCCACTGAAAGCGCTTGGTAACTTTATTGAACATGCTCATGCGAAATCTCCGGTTGCATGAAAAAGGAAATACGAACGAAAAAGCATCGCCAACCTGCGTTGGGATGCTTAGTTTCGCCCATATTGAATTGGGAAGTAAAAATCAATTACTTGCGCAGACCTAATTTTTGAATCAATGCGACATAACGATCGGCATCTTTGTTTTTAAGATAGGCCAATAAACGCTTACGTTGATTAACCAAACGCAACAAGCCACGGCGGCCATGGTGGTCTTTGGCATGCTCTTTAAAATGAGGGGTGAGCGCGTTGATACGAGCAGTGATTAAGGCCACTTGCACTTCGGGAGATCCGGTATCAGCGGTGCCACGAGCGTGAGTTTGAACGATTTCTGCCTTGTTGATTTGGGGAGTTGCCATGATGCTTCCTGTTTGATTTCGTGAATAAACTGGAAGCCGCAGCTCAAAGGCCCGCATGGGCTTTTCAAATTGCCCTTGCTTCGGCGAAGCGCGCCAAAAACATGGGCAAAATATGAAGAACAGCGGTTTCCAGAAAAAGACTTGCGAACACCAATGAAACCGATCGGTGCCGTGCAAAAACCTTAATTGTAGCTTAAAGTAAGGCTATGTTCACCTGTGTGGCCGCAATTTAGAAATGTCCGCTTTTAAGTAGGTATGCGCCAGATAAGAATGTCCTCTTGGAAAGATGGGGGGCATTGCATGGATCTGGTTCAAATGAGCAAAAGGGAATTAGAGCGCTACAC
>JAUMCS010000104.1:0-4557 GCA_032122355.1 Burkholderiaceae bacterium | reverse complement strand
GAGACACACCTTGAAACAAAACATCACACGCCGCGCTGCATTAGCCGCTTTGTCATCGGCCGCCGCGGTGGCATTTCCGGGCCTGTCGTTAGCGCAAGCCGATCGCCCCGTCAAATTCATCTTGCCCAACGCCACAGGCTCGGGCGTAGACGCCATCACGCGCGCAGCAGCACCTGCTATTGGCAAGGCTTTGGGTGCCAATGTGGTGGTGGAAAACCAAGCCGGTGCCAGTGGCGTCATCGGTTTGCAGGCCATGGCCAAAAACCCGCCCGATGGCTTGACCTTGTCGATGGTGTCCAACAACGTGGTGATCTTCCCCAGCGTTATCAAAAACCTGCCCTTTGAAATGCCTGGCGATTTCACACCGATTGCGGTGCTGGGAGCAACGCCCTTAGTGTTGGTGGCAAACCCAAAAAAAATGCCCACTAGCAGCAGCCGTGAATTCATTGCCGCTCTCCGTGCCAAGCCGGATGGTTACAACTTCGGCTCTGGCGGTACGGGAACGATCTTGCACTTGGCCGCCGAGATGTTCGTGGACGAAGCCCGTGTCAAGGCTCGCCATATCCCTTACAAAGGCGTGGGCCCCATGGTCACCGACTTGTTGGGAGGTCAAATTGACTTTGCAGTGTTGGCCTTGCCCAGCGTGCAGCAGCACATCAAGAGTGGCGCGCTCAAGGCGGTGGGCATGTGTGGTGACAAGCGAAGCGCCGCTGCGCCAGACATTCCAACTTTTGTGGAGCAGGGCTTGCCCACTTACGTGATCGATGCTTGGTTTGGCGTGCTCGGCCCAAAGGGTATGAGCGCTGCCACGGTAAAAAAGGTCAACGATGCCCTGGTGCAGGCCTTCAACGACCCGGCCGTCAAGGAAACCATGGCCAAGCAAGGCAACACGATCGCCATCAGCACGCCCGAGCACGCTCAGCGTGTCTTCCGAAGCGAGATGGAGCGCTTTGCCGCGCTAGTCAAGAAAGTGGGCATCGAGCCGCAATAAGGCCAACGGGTTCGTCGCTTGACATTAGATGCTCAGGCGACGACCGTCACCCAATGGACTTGTTGAAGTAGCTGCATCGATGTTCCTAAATCTTGCAAGGCATTTGACCGCATTAAAAGATATTCAGTAGTTGTGCAGTGCACAGCACCCCTGGTAATTAATTCTTGTTTTATTTCTGGCTTTAAAAAGTCTGGACTCAATAGCGCTGAATACGCACCACCAACCGTCGTGTTAAACGACACCTTGAGTTCAAACCAATACTGACCATCGAATCCCCGTGACCATGGTGTTAGGCTATACCGAGCCTCGCCCAAGGCTGATGTCTGGTGTTGAGCGCCCCGTGACGCTGGCAGGCTATGCAGCCAATCGACCACTGCAAGATGCCCTAACAGAGGCGTATATCAACAGCTACATAAAGCCATGATCGATCCAAGATTTCCAACACGGGTCACCATTGAACAGGCGGATGCGTACCCATACCTGCAAACTGATTTAGCAAAAAACTGAATTTGCTCCGCACCAATTCATGGTTTTTCTTCGTTAGTAATTTAGAATGTGTATAGCATTAAACCCTTACTTTGATAGTGCTCAACATTTCAATTAATGAACGCAAGGTGTTTTGTACGGCGCTAAATTCGGGCTTAATTTCCAGCGAGGTCTCACACATATAGAGTTTGCGGTTGATTTCAAGTTGAATACTGTGGCAATGCTCGGCAGGGCGACCATGCTTCTTGATGATTTCAACACCTTTGTATGGGTAGTTGTAGCTGACCGTGTAGCCTTGATCCCGAAGGTGTTCGCAGATGCGTTGACTCAAGTGTGGGGCAGCCGAAGTGCCATCGCGATCACCAATCACAAAATCAGCGTGAACCAAACCTGGAAATTCCGTGGCATGGCTTGTAGCTACAGACGGCATTGAGTGGCAATTAATATGTATGCAATACCCATGAGTGTTCATTGCCTGATTAATTGCTATGGTCAAGGCTTGATGATAGGGCTTCCAACAGGTGTCGATACGGTGCTGAACTTCGCTGACAGTCAAACGCTTCGCATAGATCGGCTCCCCCTCATCGGTCAGCCGCCAGATCAAACCCTTGCCAAGCCGAACTTTGACGTTGGTGCTTGCCGTATCAATGGGGTAGGGCCATTTGGCATCGAGCAATGCAGGGTCAATCTCGTTTAAGCCGCGATTGACATCTAGATAACTACGTGGAAACAGAGCCTCCACCCAAGCAGCTCCCACTTCATCTGAGAAACTGTAAAGTTTTTCGACGTGCGTATCTTCGGCCCGCCTTAGCGTCATCAAATCACACGCGTGAGAAAAGTCCGCTGGATAGTGTGTGCCGCTGTGAGGAGAGTCAAGAACCAGAGGACTTACTCCTGCATGTGTTTTGATCATTGAATTTTCGTCTAGACTTGCGGCCAAAGACCTGTTGTCACGACTTTGTATCAGTTTCAAAACTGGGTGCATCGAGGTTCTCGTTCAATTTAGGGTAATGTTTGCAAACTTACTGATGCGCTTCATTTTGTCGACCTCTTTGTTAATTTGCGCAGCAAACTCTTCAGGCGTTGAGCCTGATGCAAACAATCCTTGCTTTGCCAATCGCTCCCGCACGGCGGGATCTTGCAGTGCCTTGGCCACAGCCATTTGAATACGCTTCACAACGGTGGGTGGCGTACCCGCTGGAGCGACAAGTCCAAACCAAGAGGGATCGTTGTTTGATGCCAATCCCAATTCCGCGAAAGTTGGAACCTCAGGTAATTCGGATAGGCGTTGAGGCCATGAAACAGCCAGTGCCCTGATCTTGCCTGAACGGATATGTTGCAAGGGTGTCGTCACTTGATCAAAGCTTGCGTCAACTTGTCCTGACAGTAAATCGATGAGTGCCGGGCCGGCACCACGGTAAGGCACGTGTACCATATCCGTATTTGTCGAGCTCTTAAAAAGCTCTCCCCACATGTGCCCAATAGTGCCGTTGCCAGGGGACGCGTAGGTAACCTTACCGGGATTGGCTTTAAGATAGGCAATGAAATCAGCAAAATTTTTAACCGGCAATTTGTCGTTGATCAACAATACGCCCGGAGCCTTTACAATTTCCGAGACTGGTGTGAAGCTCTTAATGGGATCGTAGGGCAACGCTTTGTAAACTGCCGGGTTTACACCATGGGTCGATAGAGTCGCTACGCCCAAAGTCATTCCATCAGGTGCTGATTTAGCCACTTCGGACATGCCAATCGAGCCACCTGCGCCTGCACGGTTTTCGACAATAACCTGTAACCCTAACAATTTTGAAAGCGGTTCGCTTAACGTGCGCGCGGTCACGTCTGTGGCTCCACCAGGAGGAAATGGAACAACCAGCCGAAGTGTTTTAGTCTGAGCTAATGCTAGCCCTGGGAGGATTACAGTGAAAGCCAGTGCGAGTAGATAATTGCGTCGATTCATGTTAGAACTCTTTCTAAGTGGAAGGGTGATGAGACAGAGAGCTTTTAATGAATTCTGCAACTGCTGCACTTTCAATGAAAGCGAATGGTTGCTATGATTACATTCCGTTAAGGAATGTATTTCCAAAAAGGTTTTGATTGAGACGACTTACGCCTCCTTTGCATTTGCTACGCGCATTTGCCACAACCGTTCGGTTTGGCAGTATTACACGTGCAGCGGAATCACTTCATTTAACGCAAAGTGCGGTGAGCAAACAGATATTGGAGTTAGAGCGCTGGGTTGGTGTGACACTCTTTGAGCGAATTCGCAAGCGCCTCAGCTTGACGCCAGCCGGTATGCGTTACGAAGCCACTATTCGCCCATTGTTGGTGCAGCTCGAAGAGGCAACTTTGGATCTCATCACCAGTATCGATGGAGGTGGAGTATTGAATTTATCCACTTTGCCGACATTTGGGGCTAAGTGGCTCATTCCTCGCTTGCCGACTTTTCAGTCCACCTACCCTCAATTAACCTTGAAATTTGTTCCTTACGTTCAAGGTTATGACTTTCATCGTGCTGACTTGGATTGTTCCATTTTATTTGGAGATGGACATTGGCCAGGGGTAATGTCTGATTACTTGGTTGGACACGAAGTGGTTTTGATTGCCCCGCCCAGGGCATTGCTGAAATCACCCTTAAAAAAACCATCGGATATCGCCAAATTTGTATTGCTACAGCACGTCTCGGTCCCCCAAGCTTGGGGGCGGTGGTGTCAATCGCACGAAGTGCATGGTGTGAACCCGCTGGCTGGACCGCAACTTGATCAATATCACAGCCTGATCCGGGCAGTAGCTGCGGGAATGGGTGTGGCGCTGGTGCCGCGTTGTTTAGTGAATGACGACATTGCCAATGGTCTTGTCACCCTACCACTGGACGATGGGTATTTAGGCGACATGGGTTATTACCTTTGCTATCCGGAATCACGTGGTCACTTAGAGCCATTAGTCAACTTTCGTAAATGGTTGCTAATGGAATGTAGCGCAGCCTAGTGCTCTGGCGCATTGGTGCTTGGGAGGAGGTCAAATGCAACTCAAATGGTTAGAAGATTTTATTGCACTGGCAGAAACACAGAGTTTTTCCAAGT
>JAUMCS010000103.1:786-2168 GCA_032122355.1 Burkholderiaceae bacterium | reverse complement strand
CAGACACATGGAACAAATCTTTGACTCCAAATCGCAGACCGGCAAGTGGTCCCGATTCGCTGACGTCAATGGGTAACACCGGGTAGGGCATGAATGCATGCGGGTCATGATGTGACATTTAGACTCCTAGATCTTTGACTTATTTTGCGCACCCACTTTGTCTCGCTAGTTCACACAGTTATGAATCAGCGCATGGCTCGACGAGGTTCGTTGGATGTTGACAGCTAATTGACCGACATGTTCAGACTAGAGCGTCTTTCTGTCCGGCTCTGCCGCTAAGGTGACCACCAAGAGTGCATCAAAAAATACGACCATTCCATAAAACAAGAACCCCCTGATCTTTACTAACTTTCTTGCGCACTGGCACCTACATGACACCCTATTGGTATTTAACCTAGGGTGACATTTCCAATCGCCGCCTACACTTTTCTTGCAATGAGCCGCTTTGTTGCTCGCAAGGAGATTCTGATTTGGCTGTCGATCAAACAAATGCGCTGCTGCAAGTCAGGGGGATCACCGTACGATTTGGCGGTATCACAGCACTGGATAACGTCAGCTTTAATCTGCCTAAAGACAAGGTATGTGGTTTGATCGGTCCCAATGGCGCAGGCAAAACCACCTTGTTCAATTGCTTGAGCCGACTCTACGATTACCAAGAAGGTGATTTGTTGTTTGATGGTCAGTCAATTACCAAAACACCCGTCCACGAAATGGCCAACACGGGTATCGGCCGCACCTTTCAAAACTTAGCGATGTTCAAGACCATGAGTGTTCAAGAGAACATCATGGTGGGTGCACATAGCAAGTCAAAGACAGGTTTTTTGGGGGGCATGTGGCCCACGTCTAAGACACGCGCAGAAGAAACCGATCTCAAAAAACGTGCTGACCAACTCATTGATCGCCTGAAGTTGACAGACGTTGCCAAACGGCCTGTTGGCGACCTGCCTTTTGGTTTTCAAAAGCGCGTGGAGTTTGCCCGAGCCCTGGCCTCACAGCCGCGTTTACTTTTGCTCGACGAACCGGCAGCTGGACTCAACCACGAGGAACTCAGCGATTTGGCCGATCTGATCAAACAAGTGCGCGATGAGATGGGCATCACTGTTTTACTTGTCGAACACCATATGAGCCTCGTGATGAGCGTCTCCGATTGGATTGTTGCTCTGAACTTTGGCCGCAAAATTGCAGAAGGCACACCTGAGCAAATTCAAAAACACCCCGAAGTGATACGCGCTTATCTGGGAGGGGCGTGAACATGAACCTTTTAGAAGTTAAAAATCTCAATGCTTGGTATGGTGTAACTCAAGCCTTATTCAATGTTAGTTTTGAACTCAAACAAGGCGGCATCACCACCATTTTGGGTGCCAATGGCGCTGGCAAAACGA
>JAUMCS010000103.1:0-756 GCA_032122355.1 Burkholderiaceae bacterium | reverse complement strand
GTATTTGAGGGCAAACCAATTGGTGGGCTCGCCACCGACAAAATTGTCCGCATGGGCATGGCACACGTTCCAGACGGGCGCGGCACATTCACCGGCCTGACTGTTGAAGAAAACTTACGCTTAGGTGCCTACACACGCAAAGACAAAGACGCGGTTGGCCAAGACATGGAGAGAATCTTTGAGCGATTTCCGAGACTCAAAGAACGCCTGTACCAGCAAGCTGGGACTTTGTCTGGTGGGGAGCAGCAAATGCTGGCGATCAGTCGCGCCCTTATGCTCAGACCCAAGCTTCTGTTGCTGGACGAACCCTCCTTTGGCCTAGCGCCACTGATCGTTCAAGAGATTTTTGAAATCATGCGAAATATCAACAAAACCGATGGCGTGAGCATGTTGCTCGTCGAGCAAAACGCTTCCTTGGCGCTGAATTTGGCCGATCATGCTTACCTTTTAGAAACCGGAAACGTGGTCTTATCCGGCCCAGCCGAAGACATCCGATCAGACGAGTCTGTTCGCCGCACTTACCTCGGTTATTGATCATCAAGGACTACATCGATGGACGGCTTTCTTCTTCAATTATTTTCAGGCCTGGCAACCGGCAGTATTTATGCAGCGGTTGGTTTGGCGCTGGTGATGATCTACCAATCAACCCACCACATCAATTTTGCCCAAGGTGAAATGGCCACGTTTTCGACCTTCATTGCCTGGTCGCTCATTGAAAATGGCATGTCATATTGGTCGGCATTTTTCCTGACTGTA
>JAUMCS010000102.1:0-7757 GCA_032122355.1 Burkholderiaceae bacterium | reverse complement strand
GATCAGTACAGAGCTGAACGTGATTACCCAGATTACCCCCGATTCACCAACATCAGACTCTGCATTGGTGGATTTTGCAAAAAGTCAGGGATTTGATGAAGAAGCCATAGCACTCATTTTTGCCATCCCTCCAAAAACCGGCACGACTAAAGACCATTCGACAAACACTGATGTACTCGGCCAAACCAACATCACGCCGATACTTTTGCAAGGCCTATCAATGCCACCCAGCATGACGCAGACTATGGAATTGAGCACGAATCAGCAAATACAAGACGTGCCAAGCTATTTGAATTTGTTATCTACTGGCGATGCCATCCCTCAAGGGGCCGGCCCGATAGCAACCATCTCAACACCCATTCACATCAGTGATTTCAGCAAAAACTTGGAAGCGATAACCTCACACACGATCCAGCTAAAAATAGATGCGGCTGAGGACTCAGACGTTCAACTCTCACAACGACTATGCATCGCAATCGGTCATAGCTTGATCAAAGAAATGGAACAAGGGAGATGGCAAGTGCAATTTCAGATAACACCTGAAAAACTCGGGCCCGTAGATGTACATTTACAACTGCATGATCACAAACTCCATGCTCAATTTTATACATCCAATGCTTACACACAAACCCTACTGCAAGAGAGCATGCATAAGCTTCGTGAAACTGTCGAAAATTCTGGCATAGAGCTTGCTAACGCTTGGGTGCATGGTGGGGAAAAACATCATCATCGAGAAAATCCCGCTCAGGATCAATCCAATACAACGAAAACTCAAACCATTTTGAACCCTAACGAAGCGCCAAAAGAGGACATGAAACCCCTAATACCCCTAGACGCAAGGAACAACAAGAATCCAAGTAAACGCGTCGTGGATTTGTTCATCTGAGTATTAAATCAAAGGAAGCAAGATGTCGGCAACAGAAGAAAATGAATTAGCGGTAACGCCACCAAAATCGTCTGTAGGAAAAATAATCCTCATAGCAGTGATAGCCATCATAATAATTGCTGGATCTATTGGTGGCACGCTATATTATACGGGTTTCTTCACAAAGAAAACCCATGTAAATAATGCCCATAGTTCGGATGCGGCGATAGAATCTGAATCTGGTATGCCCATACAAAAAGAGATGATTGGTGAACACAATGATCCCAAAGCCGGAAATGAAACCACCGCCAGTGCACCAGTGCGAATTCAAAAGAAATCGCCTGATTTTGTGCGATTTGAATATTCATACAAACAAATGGATAAAGAATTACTTAGTAACCTAACGGGGACTCGCAAGGTTATAATGGTACAAGTTGCGTTTATGACCAGCTATGATGGAAGGGTTTTTAAGAATGTCGAGAAGCACGAATTTGCTATTCGAAGTGCCATGTTAGACGAAATGCGTCAATACACCGAAGCGGACACCATCAGACCCGAATTTCGCAAAGAATTGGCTGATAAACTCAAAGATGCAGCCAACGCGGTTTTAGAGCGATATGAAGATTTTGGCGGGATCGATGCCATTCATTTCACTTCGTTCATTATTCAATAATAATTACTTTTGATTAATTACCATGAGTACCTCAAGTAATTTATTAACCGATGCTGAACTAGATGCATTAGCTCAGGATGTGGCTGCAGGTGCGTATGATAACGAATCTGGATATAATATACAGAAAAATGTACGAAAACATGATTTAGCCAGCGAAGGAAGTAATTTAGGCGTCAATCTTTCGGCGATTGATATGATCAACGAGCGATTTGTTCGGCAATTTCGCTTGGGAATGTTAGAGTCATTACGTACCAGTCCTAGAGTCAGCCCGAATAAAGTCAGTATCGTTAAATACGGCAACTACTTAAAGGGATTACAACCCCCACTGAGTGTGAACGTAGTCAGATCCAGAAATCTGCGCTGCTTATCAACTGTCGTCATTGAGCCGAGTTTGGTGTTCTCTTCACTGGATAGCTTCTTTGGAGGGCTTGGAAAAGGCGCAGCGGAATTAACTCCAGGTAGATTATTCACCCCCACCGAGCAAAGAATTATTAATCTTATTCTCGGAGTACTATTCAAATCGCTCATAGACTCATGGAGCCCTCTCATGCCTGCCGATTTTGAATTGGTGAGCTCAGAAATAAACCCTCAGTTTGTACAAATTGCCGATGATGATGACCTTATTGTCTTGAGTCGATTTGAAACCGAGAATGCAGAGCAAAAAGGTTTTATTGATATCGCCTACCCCTACGCGGCATTAAAGCCGGTACGCGACCTGATGCGCAGCCGTGTACAAACCAGTAGCGGAAGTGATGAGGCCGATACTATTTGGCGAGATGAAATGGCAAATGCAGTCTATGACTCGAGCGTCACGATTAACGTGATGATGGGCGAACTAGATATAACTCTAGCTCAATTAGAACACCTCACAGAAGGTCAAACCCTTTATTTTCGCAAACCTGAATTTGCCACCATGCATATCAATGGCACTCCTGCTTATGCTGCAACTGTTGGGGCTCTGGGAACTCAAACTGCCATACAGATACAAAGAGTTCTTAGCCAAGGCCTTGTATAGTGATTATCAATGAATCAAAATCCAGCTTTAACCATGAGGATTTACCATGAATAATAATACAACCGAAAATCAGGAAGACGAACAAGCCATCAGTAGCACACTACGTATTAACAAAGAAATTCTACAAAATGTCACTGTCACCCTAGCGATTGAAGTAGGAAGAACCCAAATAAAAATCAAAGATTTATTACGCATGACTCAGGGCAGCGTAGTTGAATTAGATCGCTTGGCTGGTGAACCCCTAGATTTATTAATCAATGATACGGTCATTGCTCAAGGGGAGATTATTCTTATTGGCGAACGTTATGGCATACGTTTAACACGCGTAGCCCCAGCAGCTGAAAGATTAAAAAACATCTAATGCTAAAAAATCACCCTATGGCATCAAATATTTACCCCATTGATTGGGTTGCTTTTGCTGGTAATTTTTTTATAGTACTCATTTCCATCATTATTCTATTTTTATGTTTACGCTACCTTAGAACATTACCCATAATGCATCATCTCGTTCCACCTCATAAACGCTTAAAAATCGTTGAGACACTTGGCATTAGCAGCAGAAACAAAGTCATTCTGCTTCAATATGATGATCGTGAAATCTTGTTGGGAGTATCTCCCTCTGGATTGGTTTGTATTGCTGAATCGAAAAAGCAACAGATGACAACATCAGCGACTGAAATACCACATGAAATGGGTCTTTCTCAAACCATACCCAATCAGGGAAAAAGCACATGGCTAGACAAAGTATTGAAGATGTGATTTCATACCTTCTGTCTCATCCTTTCCCAGGCTATCTTAAATTAGCCCTTGGGATATTTCTACATTTAATGATCCCCACAACTACCTGGGCTGCCAATCAAGCTATCCCTTTAATTAATGTCACCTCTAATGGGGGTTCTTCACAATATGGACTGACGCTGCAACTCTTAGTGTTGATGACGGTTTTAACATTGCTGCCGTCTTTAATGCTCATGATGACCTCTTTTGTAAGGGTGATTGTTGTACTATCATTACTGCGACAGGCATTAGGTACAGGGCAAACACCGCCCAACACGGTACTTACCGGTTTAGCCATGTTTTTAACCTTATTTATCATGCAACCGGTACTCACAACCGTTTGGAATGATGCTGCCGTGCCTTATATGAATAATAAATTGACACCATTAGATGCCATCGCTGCGGCAGAAAAGCCTCTACGGGCATTTATGCTTGCACAAACCCGCCAAGAAGATATCAGTTTATTTATGGAAATATCGAGAAAAAAAGACATCAGTAGCCCCGAAGAGGTTCCGTTTACAACATTAGTACCTGCATTCATTATTTCAGAACTTAAAAGTGCCTTCACCATTGGTTTTTTAATCTATATTCCTTTTGTGGTTATCGATTTGATCGTTTCCAGTGTATTAATGGCCATGGGCATGATGATGCTATCACCCATGATGATTTCCATGCCTTTCAAACTCATGCTATTTGTTTTGGTTGACGGTTGGGGTTTAATTATGGGATCTCTCGCCGCCAGCTTTGTCATTCCATAAATCAATTCTTCATCATGGATACCGCCACCGTCATTGATTTAGCGCGCCAGGCTTTATGGATTATCATATTAGTTTCAGCCCCATTATTGGCGGTTGCGCTGATTGTCGGTGTGGTGATTGGTATCTTTCAGGCAGCCACATCCATCAATGAAATGACATTAAGCTTCATCCCGAAAATACTGGCTTTGGCTTTGGCACTGACACTATTTGGCAACTGGCAAATTTCGACACTCATCGATTATATGCGTTCGATTTTTGAGCGCATACCCACATTATTCCAATAGCAAAGCTGAATTTTCTATTATTCATTCGGATTCTTGATGGAATTCCTGCTCTCAGATATCAATAAAGTCATCTATTCCTGCATCTGGCCGATGTTGCGCATTTCGGCCCTATTGGCTACTGCACCTTTCTTCTCTATCAAAGCACTGCCCCTACGTATTCGTATATTAATCGGGCTTTCGTTGACGATATTTATCTACCCTGAGATGACATGGCCAGTAATTGATCCATTCTCGGCACCAGGTGTACTCGAGATTGTCAACCAAATTTTTATTGGCTGTTTAATGGGTCTTGTCATGCAAATTGTCGTTTCAGCCGTAATCATTGCGGGGCAGGTTATTTCCAATGCCAATGGCTTGTCCATGGCTACGCTCATGGACCCATCCATGGGTAATGTCCCTGTGATTTCTCAATTCCTACTGATTTTGGCCACACTGATATTTATGGGAACTGGCGGGCATCTAATACTCATCTCGGCATTGTTAGAAAGTTTTATCAGCGTGCCTATTGGTGCGTCTTTACTAGACCCCATAGTCTGGGGAAAGCTACTTTCATGGAGCAGTTTAATGTTTGCCGGTGGTCTCATGATGGCATTACCTGTCATGGCGACCATGCTCGTGATCAATGCAGGCTTAGGTGTCGTTACCCGCGCAGCGCCCAGCCTTAATATTTTCTCCATAGGTTTTCCTGCGCTCATTGTGGCGGGCTTACTGGCAACCCTGTTTTCGCTTGAAAGCATTGGTTTACGAATAGAGTGGCTATGGCAAAAGGCCTTCTCTACCCTATCAGACATATTACAGGTTAGCTGATGTCTGACAGTGGTGAACGTACCGAGGAACCGACGGGCCGGCGTATCGATAAAGCTCGCGAGGAAGGACAAGTTGCTCGCTCTCAGGAAGTCGCCGCGGCAGCAGTGCTCATCACGGCTTTATTAAGTTTTATTATGTCATCTCAATGGTTGATTCAAGGGTTTGAAGAGTTATTCAGATCTAGTTTTAGCTTTGATAAAAAAACATTAATGACGCCTTGGATGATGGTGACATTGTTGGGAGAGTTTCTCTTGCAAGGGCTGGGTTACTTATTGCCACTACTGCTGATGACTGCAGCGGTTGCACTACTGGCTAGCGTTGCATCAGGAGGATTTATTTTTTCTATTAAGGCAATAGGCCCTCACTTTCATAAACTTGACCCATTCAAAGGATTGAATCGGATATTTGGGGCCCATGCTTGGCTGGAATTGGGTAAAGCGATCTTGAAGTTTTCAGTTGTCACCATCGTGCTCATTATCGTTTTGAAAGGACGTAAAACAGAGCTGATGCAACTGGGCAATATGGCACTTGAACCCGCATTAGCGGCTGTAGGCAAACTTCTTCTAGAGTCTTCTTTGTGGGTGGCATTGAGTTTGGTTCTGATTGCTGCTGTGGATGTTCCGCTACAAAGGTATCGTTTTTTTAAAAACTTGCGCATGACCAAGCAAGAAATTAAAGATGAGATGAAAGAAGCTGAGGGTAGACCTGAGGTACGGGCTCAAATTAGGCGGCGTCAGCGTGAATTAGCCACCCAAAAAATGATGCAACGGCTTAAAGATGCCGATGTCATTATTACCAATCCTGAACACTTTGCGGTAGCCCTGAGTTATGACCCAAGTAGTGAAGCCCCACCTTTCTTGATTGCCAAAGGAATAGATCACCTCGCATATCGTATTCGGGATGAAGCTAACCTGCAAGGCATCACCATATTTGAAGCACCTCCACTGGCGCGCGCACTCTATTTCACCACTGAACTTGAGCACCCAGTGCCTGAAGAACTCTATTTTGCCGTCGCTCAAGTTATAGCTTTTGTCTTCAGCCTAGCGGATATCAAACCAGGAGCACCGACTATTATTCCTCCCACCCCGAGAGTACCTGCATCGATGCACTTTGATGAAAAGGGTCACCTAGTCGAGTGAAGAACCGTGATACTCATCCGCCGGTTACGCGGATCTGCAGGGTTTCTTTCATTAAATGGCTGGCTATCTGCAACACCTTCAATTCGTTTAAATCGGGATGGTGTAATTCCAAAACTCTCTAATGCCACTCGTGTGGTTTCTGCTCTTTCAGCAGATAACGACCAGTTCGAACGACTACCTCCTGAAACAAACGGAGTACTATCAGTGTGCCCTCTGACCACTAAAGCGTTTGTCATCGATTGCAATGAAGCAGCTACGCTTTTGATCAAAGATTCAGCTCGCGGTAGCAATTTGGCGGTTCCGCTGGTGAACATCGAAAAATCCGCACGATCTATGATTTCAATGCGTAAACCCTCTTTGTCTCGGATAAATTGAACTTGATCTTTTAGGGCAGATAATTGTCGATTCAGGCGTAATTTTTTCTTAATATCCTCTTCTAGATTATCAAGTTTTATTTTCTCTAATTCTTGATACGGACCTTGATTTTCTTGGCCATCCATCGTCCCCTGCCCTTGATTACCCGATGGATCATTTTCTGAAGGCCCGCCCTCTGATCGCGGCGTTACCAGTTCTAACAAGCCCGTCTGTCTGGGGCTGTAAGGCATTGCATCAGGATTGATAATGGATTGCCCCCCCAAAAGCCCACCAGAACCAGCGCTTTTACCTAACTCCACATTGCTATGTGAAACGGATGGACGGAAAAAATCAGCCACACTTTTGCGCTTATCCTCGTTCGAAGCTCCAAGTATCCATAGCAACAAAAAAAATGCCATCATGGCAGTCATCATGTCTGCAAGCGCAATCTTCCAAGCCCCACCATGTGCGCCGTGATGTCCACCAGTAATTTTTTTTACAATGATTGGCGCCTTATTATTGGCCGCAGAGTTGCCATTTGCATCTGTGCTGGTGCTATTACTGGCTGAATTAGGTTGTACATCGCTCATAGTTACTTACCTCTCATACCGTCAAACACTTCGGAAAATGAGGGCTGATGCTCATGACTGATAGCAACACGGGCAGCCTCGATCACCAGTGGCAATGGGTGTCCATGTAAAGTACCCACAATAAGCTGTTTGACGACATGAAATATTTCGGCCTCTTCTTCCACAATTTGTTTTAGCCGACTGGATAAGGGCTCAACCACACCATAGGCCAAAAACACACCTAAAAAAGTTCCCACCAGGGCAGAGCCAACCAACCCCCCTAGGACAGGAGGTGGGGAATCAATGTGCAATGATTGTTCAGGCGTTGTAAACTTCCGTTGATGAATCGGTGTGTCCATGGGCAATCGATGTACAAACTTTTTCGACAAAAGAAACAAATTCGACAATAATTGCCGGAAAACAAGAGCATTTGGCCAAAATCGTGCAAAATGTCCAAAACAAGTAGGCCTGAGCCTAGGTTTGAATCAACAATGCTCCAACGAGCTTCAACAAATG
>JAUMCS010000101.1:0-3617 GCA_032122355.1 Burkholderiaceae bacterium | reverse complement strand
ATCCGTTTATGAAGCAGCCAAACGGCAAATGCCTAACCGCTGGAAATCCAGAACAACCCGTCAATGGCAAGGAAATCAAGCAGTTTGGCTCAACCCCAATAAAGAGCGGATCCATCCCTTAAAAACTATGGTCTAATTCACTAAAAAGCGGACATCTTTCGTGACAAACACCGCGGCAACGCAATGGCAAGTACATCGTGGCCATGATTACCAACGCCTCGAACGCCGCGCAGTATGGCGATGTATCTATCAGCGAGCTCAACACATACGCTTAAATCCCCGCACCCCCCTGATCCCATTCCCCTCCCGTGGAGGGGTGCCCGCAGGGCGGGGTGGTCGGCCAATGCCAATAACAAAAGGGGCTGATCAACTTTCATGGCTAACGCGGTTAGTCAGCCATTTTGACTGGCTGAATATTCCGGCGATCGTGACCGCCAATTCTGATGATCGTAACCGAGGTTTGGCGTTGCGCGATTTTTGATTGTCGGCCGAATTGTTTTTTCGGCAGTTTTGGCTTTCTTGAATTGGTAATTGATGAATAAAAAGGCCCCCGCCAGGCCGCTGGAGGCCTCCACCGCATGGGCAGTCACATGTAGATCAAGCAGCAAGCCAATAAAGGCGTGAGGTACGCTATGGCGGTGGCCATCAAACTCAACGTGGCTGTCAATTTGTACACGCACCGTTTTTTTGCAACTATGTAGATTCAATGCAAAGCCGCCAGAGCAGCCTCGGGCGCTTTGTCCAAAACCTTCAAAAGTGCCTTTGCCGCACCAGTTGGGCAGCGCTTGCCTTGTTCCCAGTTGCGGATAGTGTCTAGTGGCACATCTATTCGCTCAGCAAACTCGACTTGACTGAACCCCAGCCGTCTGCGGACCCGACGTGCGAATTTAGCGGAGTCCAGCATCGCATTGGCGTCATCTTCAGCCTGGTGGTTGGCAATGTCAGCCTCGGTGGTTGCATCAACGCGTCTGGCGTCGATACGACCGATCGGCTTGGCGTTGGGGCTTTGAACGTCAATCTTCATTTGAACGGTTTTCATAGCGCTTCACCTCTCGTAGATTGGCCTTTCGAGCTGAAATGATCCGTATCCCGTCATGCCGTGGTGTGTAAATCAGCACGTATAGACGGCCCTCAATACGACCGATCAGTTCATAGCGATCTTCGCCATAGCTGAACCGGTGGTCTTGACGAATGATTCGATCCGGATCAGCAAAAGCAAACGCGGCGTAGGCGAAGTCAAAACCTCGCATCCGATAACACGCACCGCTCTTGTCGTCATCCCACTCAAAATTCATGTTTGAAGTATAGTTCAATGAACGACTTGTGGCAAGAATTTGTATCCTGCCAACACCGTGGTGGTCGGAAGCTTACGGGTCTTTGACGTTCCAGCCCGACTTAGCAAGTTGTTGGTCAATCAACTCTGACCCGGTTTGTTCCTCGGATTTGGTCATGCGTTACATTACCCACCTGTCTGCCCAGAGCGTGTGGCATCGCTAGCCCAAGGCGCTTGCGTCATTCAGGCGAAAGCCGCAATCTACTCGCAGAGTTCTATCGTACATAAGCCCTTGGCTGCACCTTGTTGACGAGCTGATGGTTAGATGATTGAAAACTATCGAACCGCAAGCTTTTATGAATTGGCTATTGGGCGCTCAAGTTCAAAAAATGACTGATCATGGCGACGGCAGCTCCTGTCGATCAATGCCAAGTTTTTCGCCAATTCACGAACTCGCTGGTTCTTAGGCGATAGCGGGCAATGTTGCCCTCGTGAAGGCTTAGAAGCTGGTTTTCCACCACCTCCATGAAACGCGGGCGATCCGGTCCCTGGATCTGTTGGGATGTAAAACCTTGAATGAAGTTAACCGCCTCAGGCTTACTCATTTTTTTGCGCACAACCTCAGCCACCAATTGCAAGATTTGTTCGCGGTATTGCAAGCGAAATGGGTCAGGTTCACCTAAGGATTGGCGCACCGCTGAATACCGAGCACACGATCGCTTGTATGCCCACACAAACACATCACGCAGTAACTCGATGCGATTGAGTTCATAAACTCCTAACATGGCGCTGATATACGTCGCCTGGGAAACATCGACAAAAGACAAAAGACACAGGTTGCGCTGAATCAGTGGAATATTGGCAGCCAGCCGTGAGACACGCTTGTTCACATCCACAAAAGGCTGCAAATATGGCAAATGCACCATCGCAAAAAATGCCTGCTCGAAAGGGTCACGTATCGCCGAAGCTGTATCCATGACCTGATCAAAGCACTCCTCGATCCGTTGCGGCCCTTCCAAAGGAAGAAATGTGGTGTGTCCAATGCCCACAGGAATCGTGCGCAAGCGGCCACTGGCCGTTGGATCCTCCAGCAAGTTATCGCAAAGCAGCGCATGCAAGTTCAGCAAGGTGTAGCGATTAAAGCCAATCTCGTCCGCTGAGTCAATCAAAAATTCAATGGCTCCTTTGTGGTTCAGAATCATCTGAGTTTCCAGCGCATTCTTGCCCGTGGCAACCTCCCCAACAGAAATCAATCGTTCTGTTTCCAACAAAGAATAGGTGTTACCCTCAAGCCGACTGGAGTTCCACGACAAATCAATCAGCAAGCGATTGGCCAAGTGTCGTGCGTAAGTACCCGCCGGTTCCTGACTGCTGACAGCCAACCCTTGAGATAGCAGCTCCGTGCGCAGGCTTTGGTCAAGGTAGTAAGTCTCGTTAGGGCGATAGCTGTCCAAAAAAGCACGGTTGTAACCAACGGGCTGGCGCAACACCAAAGGCTGGCGTACCAGTGCCTCAACCTCTTTTGCCTCTGATGACAAAGGAATCATGATTTCCCCATGCACCATAGCACTTGCCGTGACGGCTGCATGTGCAGTGGCTGCGATCTCTTTGCCGCATCGGTATTTGACCGACCGCCCTTGGCCCTGGCGGTAAACCTGTTCTCGAGCGATCAGCTCATTGAGCCAACGCTGCAAGGTCCGTCGATTAGGCGGAGCCTCAAGAATGGCTTCGATCTGCTCCATCGCCAACCCATCGGGGAAACGATTGATCACATCTAGCAAGGCTTGGTGCCTCTCGATCGAAACGGGTCTAACCATTTGTGCTCCTATCTGCTGATGCATTTATTGCAACACCCCAACCAAAATGTCGCAATTAGATTATTGCGACAAATTTTATGTCGCGCAACAATTTTTGCGACAATTACAAAAGCGGCAGGTCAACTTTCATGACAAACACCAGCATGTTACTAACTTGCACGAGGGGCGACCGCTCTAAGCCACATCCGCTCCACCTGTTCAGTCATGTTGATTGGCACCATTTCCACTTGTGGATGTGCGTTTGCGTACACCCGAAATAATTCGTCAGCAAATGCCTGCCCAATCTCATTGACATCTTTGAAGTCTAGGATCACTTTCTTGAATCGATCAAATCTGGCAATCAGCCGCTTTGCCTGTGAGCGAGAAATCAACTGCTCATCACCCAATCGTGCTAGTTTCATAGGTACGATGGTTTTGGAGAAGTGAATATTCTGGCGAACGTGACCGTTGATTCTGGGATCGTGACCGCCAATTCTGATGAACGTGACCGAGGTTTGGCGTTGCGCGATTTTTGATTGTAGGCCGAA
>JAUMCS010000100.1:0-39236 GCA_032122355.1 Burkholderiaceae bacterium | reverse complement strand
TCCGCCACCGATTTCAATACCAACGCACCTTCTCAAACCATCAGCGGGACCTTATCCAGCGCGCTCGCTGTCGGCGAAAGACTCATGGCCTCGGTCAATGGAACCGATGCATTCACAGACATTACCAGCCGAGTATCAGGAAATACCTTCACTTGGGCAACCACTTTAACCAACGGCTCTAATCAAATTCGCATCAAAGTCATCGATACCGCAGGCAATGAAGGGACTCAAACCATTCGCGCCTATGTGCTCGATCAGACAGCACCCAGCACTTCAGGGAATATTGCATCACTCAGTGCTGACTCAGGTATTTCAAACACAGATTTTAAAACAAACATATCAGCTCAAACCATTTCTGGCACCTTATCCGCCAGTTTGAATGCAGATGAGCGACTATTGGCATCGGTTGACGGAAGTGAGCCTACTATTGACATTACCAGCAATGTAACTGGCAACACATTTAGCTGGACAACGAATCTAGTGTATGGTTCAAATAATATAAAAATGAAAGTCATTGACCAAGCAGGAAACGCAAATACATTTGTAAAGAGTTATAGATTAGATGATATAGCGCCTACCATCTCCACACCAGCCGAATTGGGTTCTAGTGATTTAAGTGATAACCTTATGAATCAAATAGAGTCAATGAATACCAAGTTCAGGACCACCTTTACAACAATAGGCAGCAATGCAGTTCAAATTGGCGATGTAGTTGAATTACAACTCAACGGGAATGCATTTTTGACGCCCAAACAAAAAACCATTGATACTACAGATATAAGCAATGGATATATTGATTTCACATTAAACACCAATGATTTAGGTACTGATGGATCAAAATCTCTTACTGCGGCAATTAATGATATATACGGCAATCGCTTAACCAGCGCAGCAAAAATCTTTACCCTAGATACCATAGCACCTAATGCCCCGATATCTTCTATTTTAAGCTTATCATCCATTTTATATACCAACAATAATAAAATACCCATATCAGGAATAGAAACAGGTGGCAAACTTCAATATCGTATTGATGGAGCCGGATGGAATACTGCAACCAATATCAATGAGATTATTCTGCCCACTGACCGAACCTATGCCCCGGGGTCAATAGAAGTACGCCAGATTGATCTGGCGCAAAACTACGGACCAATCCTATCCAACACAAAATCCATTATTTTAGATCGTGTGGTGGCCAACCCCATGTTACAAATTACAGATACAAAATATGATGGCGATAAATATACTCAATCCAATATAATAAATGTATCCAATCTTGAAAATGGGGCAAGCTGGCAATATCGCATTAACAACAACGCCTGGCAAGCAGGTGATACATCTAATTCCTTTTCTATTCCAATGGATGGAACTTTTAATATTGATGTACGACAAACTGATTTAGCACAAAATATCAGTAACATATCCAGCATTGTTGGCATAAATACTGACAATACAGCACCAGGCGCACCACAATTAACACTAGATCAAGATGAGGGAAATGCCTTATTAAGCATCAGCGACTCAGGGATCATGAATGTTACCTTAGAGCCGAATGCAACTTTCAAATATCAAATTAATAACGGAGAATGGAAAGATGGGACTGTAAGCGGTATAAATGGAACTATTAACCTATCAGCTGGTAGGTATCTTGCCAACTCCATTAAAGTCAAGCAAATTGATTTAGCAGGCAATGAAAGCGCCATTTACAATTACCCCAAGGAAACATTAATTAATCTAGCCTTTATTATACCACCAACAGATAATGGATTTAAATCCATTGCAATCGGCTCTGTTAATTTAGATGGCGATTATAAAACTGCCAGCATATTCTCCGAGACCGAAGCAACCAATGCCATTACCGCGCTTGATAAAGGATTATCCATCCTCAACCGATCGCGTTCTAAGTTTGCATCCGCAATTAAAGCACTAACTTCCCGAACAGATAGTTTTAATATTCAAATAGAGAATTTATCTCGGTCCAGAAGTCAAATCGTTGATACAGATTATGCACAAACCACTGCGGACTGGATCCGAGGGCAAATCATACAGAATGTCAGCATGGCAGTTCTAACCCAAGCCAACCATCAATCTCAAATGGTATTACAGCTTCTAAAGTAAATACACCATAACTTATATGGTATGTTGAATAAATTTATTCAACATGGGTACTAAATATGGCAGATACCATCTCCAAAAAGTGGAAATCCAGATTTTATCTACGACCACATGTCGATTTTAAAATAGCTTCGCTGGGTGATTGGCTCTGAACCAATGTAGGCTTAGCATTCAAGTCACCTGACTCAAACACAGGAGATCCTTCAGCCCAAAGTTTGGGGTACCAAGTATCCTCCGCCACTAACAATGTTTTTTTCTGACAATTAATTTCTAACAGTGTTTTTTTTGATAGGTATGCTTTGCCGCGGGTAGTATAGGCCGGCTCTTTCAACTGAGTTAAATTCCATATTTGTATACGTGAATCTGACCGCCGGGATGTAGCATGGTTAAGGTAGTATCCCTGAGAATTGAATTCCCCCACCAGTTCCCAGTCGGAGTTGGGATTAGCAGCCACCATAGATGCAGAAAAAAAAGAAGGCGCTATACATAGCGCCAAGCAACACACGGATTTGTCAAAGAGATGAAAAGCCAAACGAGTTTGAAAATTCCTGCGCAGGTGACACTTAATGTAGTTCATTATTCCTTAAAAGTTTTACCTAACCTACGCAAGAATTTATAACTAGCTAACCTTTATTTCAATAGGGATAGTACCGACTGAGGTTGTTGATTAGCCTGAGCCAAAACCGCCATACCCGCTTGCTGAATGATTTGAGTCCGGGTTAATTCTGCCGTCACTTGGGCATAATCAGCATCACGAATACGGCTGCGTGAATCGCTGATATTCTGAATACGGTTAGCCAAGTTGTCTGTCACACTCGTCAATCGACTGACTACAGAACCCAAATCCGACCTTAATGCATTCATGCCCTTGATGTCATCGTCGAGGTCTGAAATGGCTGACGTTGCTTTTGCAGCATCCAACAACTCACTGACCGAACCAGATACATCACTGAGGCCCTTGGTAATATCGATTTTTGTGGATGTTACTGTTACCTGCTGACTGCCTGTACCATCGGTAGCATCAGCGCCAACTTGAATCGCAAACGTTTGATCATTACTTCCACTGCTCAGTAATGACAATCCATTCCATGTCGTTTCATTGATGGTCTGTTTAATCTGTCCTTTTAGTGCTTGATACTCCGTATTCAAATATTGCCGCTGCTCATCTGAGACGGTGGCCGTTGAAGCTTGCACAGCCAACTCACGCATACGTTGCATCATACCGGTGATTTGTCCGGCAGCGCCTTCGGTAGTTTGAGCTAGTGAAATACCGTCATTGGCATTTCGTACAGCCATACTCAAACCACGAATCTGTGCAGTCATACCCTCGCTGATGGACGATCCGGCGGCATCATCAATAGCGTTGTTAATTCGCTTACCGGTGGATAACTGAGTCATAGCCGAGCTCATTTCTCGACTATTCACCCGTAATGCGTTACGGGCCATTAAAGATGATGAATTGGTGTTGATAACAGATGACATTTTGACTCTCCTGTGTTGTCGATTAATTGGAGTGATCACTGCTTAATTTCACTCTTTACCTTTAGTGAATCGGCCCAAACCAAAACAACTTTAGAGACATATTCAACAAAGATACACAGAACGCATAAAAAACCCCGCATTAGCGGGGTTCGAATGAGGATTCAATGAATTGCTTTTGGCGGGGCCGGAGGGATTCGAACCCTCGATGCAGGTTTTGCCCACATACTCCCTTAGCAGGGGAGCACCTTCGGCCTCTCGGTCACAGCCCCGTCATGCAATATCTGATTATAACCTGAAAAAACATTTTTTCTGGCTTGTTTTGAAAAAGCGAACTTATTCAGGCTAAAGAAGAGTCAACATCAAGCTCAAATGCACGATGCAAAGCACGTACAGCAAGCTCCATGTACTTCTCGTCAATCACGACCGATGTTTTGATCTCGCTGGTACTGATCATTTGGATATTAATGCCTTCATCACTTAAGCACCTGAACATAGTCGCAGCAACACCCGCATGACTTTTCATACCAATTCCCACGATACTAACCTTACAAATGCGAGCATCTGCATCTACTTGAGCAGCGCCAACTGTAGGAGCTATGGTCGTTTTAATCAGGTCAAGGACACGAGTATGATCATTGCGGTGGACTGTAAATGAGAAGTCAGTTCTGCCGTCATGAGAAACGTTTTGAATGATCATGTCAATATCAATATTGGCTTGTGCCACAGGGCCCAAAATTTGATAAGCAATACCGGGCTTATCAGGAACCCCTAATATGCTAACTTTAGCCTCGTCACGATTAAAAGCAATACCTGAAACAACGGCTTTTTCCATTTTCTCATCCTCTTCAAATGTAATGAGGGTGCCCGATTGAGCCTCTTCCTCTATATTAATATCCCAAGGTGTAAAGCTGGACAACACACGTAGCGGAACACGATACTTGCCAGCGAATTCAACCGAACGAATTTGCAGAACTTTCGAGCCCAAACTGGCCATTTCGAGCATTTCTTCGAAGCTAACAGTATGCAAACGTCTGGCTTCAGGCACAACACGAGGATCGGTTGTGTACACACCATCAACATCGGTATAAATCAAACACTCTGAGGCTTTTAATGCGGCTGCAACGGCAACGGCAGAAGTATCAGAACCGCCGCGCCCCAGAGTGGTGACGTTACCTGCGCCATCAACGCCCTGGAAGCCGGTTATGATAACTACCTTGCCCTGAGTCAGGTCTTGGCGAACGCGATCATCAGCAATGCTTTCGATACGGGCCTTGGTATGCGCCGAATCCGTTTGAATGGGCACTTGCCAGCCATTGTAGCTCACTGCCGGTATGCCTTCAGCCTGCAAAGCCAAGGCCAGCAAACCCACAGAAACTTGTTCGCCGGTACAGGCAATCATGTCGAGTTCGCGCATGACATCGGGGGTAACTTGGGCCGGTTGCAATTCTTTGGCCAAGCCAAGCAAGCGATTGGTTTCACCACTCATGGCAGAGGGAACAACGACCATTTGGTGCCCTGCACGAACCCATTTGGCCACACGCTTGGCAACGTTGCGAATCCGCTCTGTCGACCCCATCGAGGTGCCGCCGTATTTGTGTACGATCAAAGACATAGTTAAGAAGGCTGAATTGAGTATCCCTCCATTTTAACGGAAGCCCATGGCATTTTTAAGGCATTTTGACGCAATGCCATCTCAATTGACATCAAAGACTGCCACCTTCAACAAAACAACATTAAGATTGTTGATCCCATAGCAGACCTTTGAGCTTTTCAATGCTGTGGGCAGATTTCACAACAACCTCACTGGGTATCTGACGTATCAACTCGCCCGTGTTCCTATTGTGAACAGATACCACAGGAATACTCACATTCTTATCAATCGAGAAAGCTAATGAATTGGTTTTTTTCTCCAACTCTTGATTAATTTGGGTTATTGCTTCATGTACGTTCCTTTTAATCTCTTGAGGATCTCGAAAACCTTTCAATGCCTCTTGCGAACGAACTGTTTTCAATTGACCTTGTTGTTGGGCCTCTGCAGCGGCTACTGTTTTACCCGTAGGCAAACCCGCCACAGTGGCTGCGGCAGAATGAGTAATCGATGATATAGACATGATGTTCTCCCTTCACTTTTTGGCCTAACACTGACGTGTAGACTTCAAACCCAATTCAAGCATTGGATTTAATGAAGGATTCGGAACAACACAACGGAACTTTAATCCGTACAAACCCTTAAATCAACGGACTTACCCCCTCTTCAATTGCTTTGATTCATGCTCGCAAAACTGGCCTCCAAGCTTTTCATGGTTGCTTTATTCTGTCCAACTAGGCTATCCATCACGGCAAACTGCTGCATATATCGATCCAGTAATCCCTGCATACGCACCTGCAAACCCTCCAACCTTTTTTGCTCATCTTTAATACGATTTCCAGCGCCATTTTTTAAAGCCAGTAAAATGGTGGTCGGACTAGAAGGCACTGCCGTAGAGTCGACATATTGCCCCCGCCCAACCAAGGCATTGGCCATGTCCGAAGCAATTCCGGTTTTTCCACTACCGCCCAAAAAAAGAGCCTGAACTTCTTGGACATGATTGGCTAACTGTTGATCCAAGGTCGATTCATCACCCACTTTATACAGCTGATTATTAGGAGCAGAGGATGCCAAGTGAGCAAATTTCATCTTGCCGTCAGTGTCTATCATCAAACCTAAATCACGTAGTCCGTGAAGATTTGCACTTCCACTCATATCAGTTCCTGATGCACTGCTACCCACTGGAGGCATCAAAATCGAACGAATTTTGTCTCTGATACTTTGAATAGATTGATCCCCAACTAAGGCTCCGCCTAAATTTTCAATCGTTGAATTGGCATCCTGGGAGACATCAATAATATTCTGCAAGTCGTTATAACTTTGCACAAATTGCTTGATTGCACTTTTAATCTCAGTTGTGTCATTAATCAAACTCACTCTAACTTCACTACCCTGCGTGGTGTTTAATAAATCCAAAACCGCCCCCGGAATCACATCACCAATTTGGTTATTCGGTCTTGTAATTTCAACACCATCGACACTGAGTTCTGCATCTTGTGCCGAGCGACTTTGGCTGACGGCAACATTAGACACACCAGGCATATCTATAGAAAATGCATTATCAGCACCCACATCACCTGTCAAAACGATACCCAGCGCCCCCCCCTGCGATCCTGTTAAATTGACCAAACTTGCAGTCACACCCAGCCCTGCAGCATTAATAGCGCTAACCACCCCTTCCGGGGTAGTATTGGTAATGCTTAAATTGTGGGTTTGTTGCTTAATAGTCAAATTTATTTGTACAGTTTCACCTGCACCAACCATGGCACCCCCTGATGAAATAGGGAACCCCGTACTACCTTTAATAACGGTGCGTTGCGCCTGAGCTAATTGCGTCACATTCACAGCATGTGATGCAGGCTGCGCTCCCACAGAGCCCTTCACTGAAACAGCGGATGGCATACTACTTTGCGTAGTAAACTGAGAAAAAATAAGGGGTTGAGCCAGTACATTCAAATCTTCTTGTAGTTGATTAATGGCTCTGGTGACTATGTCATAAGCATTGGTTCGTGCCTTTTGTTTGTCGATACTTTTTTGAATTATCTCTGTT
The DNA here is from genome assembly GCA_032122355.1 of Burkholderiaceae bacterium. Lineage (GTDB taxonomy): Bacteria > Pseudomonadota > Gammaproteobacteria > Burkholderiales > Burkholderiaceae_C > RFTU01. Next base: position 32,001 of record JAUMCS010000100.1, on the reverse strand, counting down.
TGCGGTTTACTGGTGGCATCGACAAGGCTCTGGGCTAATGCCTTAATATCTATACCTGAGCCCATACCCAAGCCTTGCATTAAACCACTGGCATTAAATGATGAACTTGTCGAAGCCGAGTTTGTTACCGAGGTTGTCGTGACCATAGCAATCTCAATTCATATAGTTAAATAAACTCAAACGAGAAATTTGTGCAAAACTACTCTGAGCAGCTTGTAAACCCATCATTTCCTTTTGCATCCGTGTAATCGCTTCCGCGTAGTCAACATCTTGCAACTCAGACTGCAAAGTTTTCAAACGAAGGTTTTGCTCATTAAGCAGATCTCCTTGCTCCTGCGCATCTTTCAATCTAACACCTATATCGGCCAGTGCGGTTGTCACACCTTGGTGTAATTGATCAGTTTCCGAAATACTCAATCGGATGGCATCTAAATCACTGTTATTAAGAGCGTTAGTGAAATCATCCAGAGCTTGAAAAAAGCCGATAGCTTGCGCAGGTTGTGAGCCCTGTTGACGAATCACACTGGTAAAAACGTCACTACCTGAACGCGGTGTTTGCAGCTGATAAGACTCGCCCACTTCCACCTCAAGATTGGCTTGATTCCCCTGATAAACTCCGCCTGCTGAAAAAGCATTTTGACCGGTCAAACTGCCGGCAAATACACTCTTGCCATTGGCATCTTTGGCATTTGCCAATCCCAGTAATTGATCTCGTATGCCTTGCACCTCAGTGGCCGCACTATTACGCTGTGTGGGCGTATAGGTTGAATTGGCAAATTGTGTCGCTAACTCTCTAAGTCTAATGAGTAAATTGCTAGAAGACCGAAGTGCCGTTTCTTGTGTTTGCAAACGCTGATTGACTGACTCTAGGTTGTTTTGATGGATATCTTGCTGAGATAGTAGACTGCCTACCCTTTGTATGGCAGAAATTTTGTCGGGTGCATCACTGGCGCTCAGAATTTTCTTACCCGTTGCCAACTCAGCCTGAACCCCGGATAAGCGTTGCTGACTTTCGATCATTTGGCGGCTAGCATTGTTATAAAACTGAGCAGTTGAGATTTTCATTTGGTGATACCCCCGTTAAATTTGGAGCAGTGTTTCAAATAACTGGTTGGCTACTTGCATGCTTTTTGCAGCAGCTTGATAGGCTTGCTGAAAGCGTATTAAATTGGCCGCTTCCTCGTCCAAGTTAACGCCAGAAACCGATTCGCGCGCATTGACAGCCTCTTGCTCAATAGCTTGAAAAGAACTCAGACCAAGTTGGGACTCACTGGTTAAATTACCGAAATGATCAATTAAACTCAAATATGCTTCGGATAGAGTCAAACTACCATCAGGCCCTGCAAGGGGGGCTTTTTGCAAAGCAATCATACGTAATGCGTTGGTATTATCACCAACTGCCATTTGATTACCGTTGACCATGAACTTATCGCCCGCGACAGGTAATTGATCAAAAGTCATTCGTAAGCCCGCATAGTCAATAGGTTGTCCAGCCTGGAAGTCACGTTCAGCAACGATTTGATCAGCTAAGGTATCTTTGATGATGTAGTGAGTAGCCGTGGTAAATTGAACCTCTAGTTTTTGTTGTCGTAGCTGATCGCGTTTTTCTTGCGGTGTCCAGGCTTGCCCCTCCCAAGTAGCTGCCAACTGAGTAGTACCCTGACCTGTTGCAAATACAACCAAATCCTCTCCCACTACCCCATCAATTTGAGCGGTCGTTCGAAAACCCAATTTAGCGAGAATTTCAGGACTGGATGCTTGTGTATTGCCCTGCGCATCCAAATAGGTTCCAAAGCCTAATTGAATCGAACCATCTTGTTGTGAAGAAGGCCTCGTTATAGATAAATACCCATCGGCATCCAATGTGGCCACAATACCCGTTGCGCCTGAATTTTGGTTAATCCAACGGACAACATCCTGCCCATTCCCACCAGCAAATGCAGTCATGGGTGCGCCGTTGAGTGTCACTGCTCCTGCAGGGATAGCATTTACACCAGACAGAGACAATCGAAAATCTGCCACCAATTTAGCATCTAGTTTGATAGCCGTGCGTTGTAAATGATCAGTTCCAATGGGACTGACTATCTCAGGTTTTGCCCTAGCCCCGTAAAAGACACTCACACCTCGATAAGTGTTATTGATGTAGGCATCTGAATAAGTACTGCCCGTTTGAAATGCTCGGCTTGTATCGATTAAAGCTTGACTATCAGGCATGGGTTTACCTGCAATTTGCCGACCATCACGTGTGAAAATTTGTAGCTCAGCCGCGCTACTACTTGACGGGTTGAGATAGTAAGTGACATTTGACACACCCGCTGGCACCACGGAGGCAGGCATGGTGCGGCTTGTATCCCAATTCATTCCAGCCGATACAGCGGCGTGATTAACTAGGGCATTTTTTGCGCCCAAGGCTCTTTCAGTAAATGTGGCCAATTGAGATGATGTGGCATCCTCGATGACAGGCCGAGATGTACTTAAATTTTGCGATCCTCTTGCAACCCCGAAAGATGCTGCGGTGGCCACTTTCGTTGGCTCATTGATCAGGGATCGTATGGAACTGGCTGGCCGCCCATCTGGCGTGATAATGATTTGATCACCATTTTTGCCTACCCCCCCAATTTCCACTGACAAGCCTGCCAGTTTCAAACTATGTACTCCAACCACATTCTGCCCCGTAACAGGGTCATTTGCTACCCATAAGCCCTGACTAGATTCAGTTTGTGCTCTGCCTTCTTCAGAGGAAACCGCCAAGTTCAATTGATAGTCACTCAGCACGGGGCTACTGATAATCAATTCACCCTTGATGCCCACAGATGTTCTTAACTGAGTTCCAAATCCCAAATCAGCGTTAGCACCACCTCCCGCATCGCTATCAATGAATGTGCGTAAATCACGCATCACGCTTTCCACGGATGGGTTGGAGCCAGCCACGGTCATCAATCTAGATCGCCCGTTCAGTGAGACTTCAATTTGATCCCCAGCCACAAAAGGCCCAGTTAATGAAACACTGTACGTTTTACCGGCCAATGCATCAAATGCAATATTCACCGATTGACCAGCGAGCAACTCCGGGTTTGTTACGGTTGCTTTGACTTGGGTGGTATTTTGTGAGCCTATTTTGGTGTAACTCAGGTTAGGTGTGAAATCAAAAAGAGCCTGGCCGGATTGGCCATTTGCATCCACGCCGCTTTGATGAACCTGATTGACAGCGGTAGCAAAAGTTTTCGTAAATGAATCCAACTGAGCCATAGCAGGCTCGAGCATACGGCTTCGAAACTCAACTAGGCCTCCATACTCCCCAACTGTAATCCCCGATAAAATGCGCGCCTGCTTTCCCCAGGGATCTAACACCAAATCAACTTGATCAACACCGCCTGCTTTAAATTGAACATCAACCGTTTGAACCGTACTGCCTTCAACTAAAACGCCGGCTGAACCAGCCCCACCTATACTGACCTTTACCACCCCATTGGGTTCTAACGAAGACTGGTAATCAATGTAGCCACTCAAATCACGCAGGAGTGCATCTCGTTGATTGAGTAAACTGGCAGATTGCTTTTCAAGGGAGGATTGCTTAAAAAGTTGACCATTAACCTGCGCTAGTTGTTGCGCCAGTACATTGACTTTACCAACAACGGTCTTACTGGCAGCTTGGGTTTCTGCATCAAATCGCTCAAAATTTGCAGATATATCCCTGACTCGTGCTGCTATACCCTGAGCCGCTGATAAGAAATTGGTTCGAGCAATATTGGCTGCAGGATCAGAAGCTAAAGCGCTACTCGCAGAGAAAAACTTATCCAGAGCTGAATTCAGGCTTGTTTGCTGTCCGCCCAAAATATCCATCACCTGCTCAGCATAGTTCACCATTGTTTGTGAAGACTGAACATTGCTTTTTGCTTGGCGAAGCTGGTATTCAATAAACTCATCATATTGACGACGAACGCCGTTAAAAATAGCCCCACTACCCTGATATGATCGCCCATCAAATTGGGATGGCAATTGCGTAACCGATGCATCTTGACGAACAAAATCAGGATTACCGACATTAGCAATATTATCGCTAACCGTGCTGAGCACCCGCTGATATACACCAACGGCACTACTACTGATACTTAAGATGTCGGCCATGATAGTGTGCTTGGATGTGGGTTACTTAGCCATTGAATGTGATCAACCGAACTATGGCAACACAACTGGTGATTGCAAGGGAAATAACCGGTTATTCATCAGTTCATAAGAACCCGGCTTAACGGCTTCATTCTTCAAAGGAAGGGCCTGATGTAAGGAATGAGAAGGCTCATTAGTACTGGATGATGGGGGTTGCATATGTTTCACCATCAGATCGGCCACCCCCATTCCACCACGCTTGGATATTTGCATCGCAACCTCTTTGTCAAACATGCCCTCGAATGTTTCCATACCATTGGACTCAATAAGATCCGATTTCATACTGGACTGACGCATAGTACGCATCATTTCTTGAATAAAAGTAGCCTCAAATTGCTGCGCGACAACACGAAGTGCCTTATCATCCTTGCCCTGCGCACCATTGCCGTGTGTTTGTGCTTTGAGCGCAGCCAATCCGGAAAAATCATGATATGAGTTGATCACCGGTTCATGAGAAATGGGGTTTTGAATATTCATAAGAACCTCGCATTCTTCTTTAAATCACCAATAACTCGGCACGTAAACTGCCCGCACTTTTGAGCGCCTCTAAAATAGCGATCAATGCTGATGGGGTTGCCCCAACTTGATTGACGGCATCCACAATCGCCCGCAAATCAACGCCGGGTTGGAATAAAAACATGGGTTTGTTCGGCTCCTTCACTGCAATGGATGCATTTTGCACTGCTTGTGTTTGTCCATTACTGAAGGGGCCGGGTTGTGACACTTCGTTAGTCATTGCAATAGCCACTGATATCGTGCCATGTGATACCGCAGCCGGCCATACCCTCACGTTGTTGCTAATCACCACCGTACCTGTTTTGGCGTTGACCACGACTCTCGCCGGAGGCTCACCAGGGGTAACATCTAAATTTTCAACCAAACTCAAAAAAGAGACTTTTTGACTGGTTTCTTCCGGCGTACGAATAGCAACCGACAGACCATCAATGGCTCTCGCCACATCTTGACCAAACTGTCGATTAATGGCTGAAACAATGGCATTGACGGTAGTGAAGTCTTTTCTATGAACATTCAACACGACTTCAGAACTGGTATCAAAAGGAGTATCCACGGCGCGCTCTACAGTAGCGCCATCAGGAATACGGGAAGTTGTAGCTACACCAATAGCCACTTTACTGCCAGCTGCGCCTGCTTCTACACCTGTTGCAGTGACAGATCCTTGCGCCAAAGCATAGGTCTGGCCATCCACTCCTCTGAGTGCCGTGAGCAATAAAGTACCACCGCGAAGACTCGTTGATTTCCCAATGGCTGAAACGGTCACATCCAACTTTTGCCCAGGCTTAGCAAAGCCGGGCAATTCCGACGTTACCATCACTGCAGCCGTATTTTTGAGATCCAGTTTGCCACTGCCTCCAGCACTGTTTTCAAAATCAGACAAAGGAGAATCAATGCTCACGCCCATCCGATTCAGCATAGCCTTGACGCTTTGCACTGTGAAGCTAATATCTGCGCCATCTCCGGTGCCCTGGAGCCCTACCATCACACCATATCCAATCAATTGATTGGTACGGACCGAGGCCACATTAGCTAAATCTTTCACACGATCGGCTTGCGCCAGCTGACAAAACAGCAATAAACTCATGCTGATCACTAGCCGGCGCGACGCGAGAAAAATTCTGCGAAAGTGAAAGCCAAAAGTTGTCATACCGCATCCCCTATTGTCATAAAAGTGCACTAAAAGGGCCAAAATCGATTGATCCACTGAGTAGCCCAACCCGGTTTAGCTGCAGCGGCCAAATCGCCACTTCCACGATACGAAATTTGCGCATGAGCCAAGCGACGAGATAACACCGTATTGTTGGGTGAGATATCTTCAGGACGAATCACACCTGAAATTTGGATGATTTCGCTGCCTTCACTCAAAGAAAGTTGTTTCTCACCCCGCACAACCAAATTCCCGTTAGTCATGACTTCAATGATGGAGACGGCTAAAGATCCCGTCAACGAAGCCTGTTGATCGGCTGCACCTGTACCTTGCGAATCCGTACTCATGCCATCGAGTTTGATAGCACCCAAAACACCGCTACGAGGTTTCACCAGAGCTGAAGTGGATAAAATATCAATCGTGGAGTTACGTGATACAGCTGTTGTAGATGCTCGTTTAGCTTGTGTGCTTTCATCCAAAATCACAGTTACCATATCACCAACTTCAAAATTGCGGCCACGGCCAAACCAGTTGTCGCTCTGACGGCCGTTATATATAGCCCCTGTAGACGGTTTGGGTGTGATAGATTGCAAAGGCTGAACGGGGGTGAAGGTCGCTTGCGGTAAATTCGGCGCCCCCGTATTAGCGCACCCAACCATAAAAGCGGTAGCCGCAATAGCAGCTAAGGTGTAGCAGCGAAAACAAGTGATGATTTTCATAGCACTACCTCACATATTGTTATTCAGGAATCTCAACATACCATCTGCAGCGGAAACAGCTTTGGAATTTATTTCATAGGCGCGCTGAGTTTCGATCATATTCACCATTTCCTCAACCACATTCACATTGGATGCCTCCAACATTCCTTGCGCCAAGCTGCCTGCCCCTGATTGTCCGGGCCTTAAAACTTGAGGTGCGCCGCTAGAGGCGGTTTCCTTTAGGAGGTTATGCCCTAACGCTTGCAAACCGGCTGGATTGACAAAGCGCGCTAATTGAATCTGACCTATAGAGCTAGAACCGCCACCGAATGTTTCAACCGAAACAGTACCATCAGCACCAATCGTGACAGCTGATGCATTGGAAGGAATCGTAATTTCGGGTTGTAATAATGCGCCATTTGAAGTGACCAACTGACGAGAGGCTGATAACTTAAAACCACCATCGCGACTATAAGCTACAGTCCCATCAGGCTGGGCGATTTGAAAAAAACCATCGCCTTGAATGGCAATATCAAAGGAATTATTCGTGGTTTGCATATTACCCTGAGCATGAGTTTTCTCGGTAGATAAAATTCGCACCCCAGTACCCAGCATCATGCCCGTCGCAGATTGGGAGTTCTGGCTAGTTTGACCGCCCGCCTGACGAATATTTTGATAAAGCATATCTTCAAATACTGCTCTATCACGTTTGAACCCCGTCGTATTCACATTAGCCAGATTATTGGCGATAACAGACATACGAGTTTGCTGCGCATCTAAACCTGTTTTAGCAATCCAAAGTGAAGCATCCATGATAACCCTCCTTTAGGTTATAAAATTACATTAGCTATTCATGCGCATCATTGTGGTGCCAGACTCATGAATATCTTTGCACTCTTTGATCAGTCTTATCTGCTGTTCAAAGCTACGCGAATCGTCCATCAATTTAACCATAGACTCAATAGCATTGACATTACTACCTTCCAGCGCACCGGTTGTAATTGATATATTTGGATTTTTATTCATAATGTCAGTGCCAGCAAGTTTTTCTGCTACTGCAAATAAACCATCTTTACGCCTATCAAGAATCACATCACCTGCGTCTCGCAACATTAACTTACCAACCATTTGTTTATTCATATCAGGTTGAGCCGGATCACTGGCAGAAATAGCACCATCCGATGAAATGCTAATATGATAACCAGGAGGCACAGTGATAGGCCCTTGCTCACCAAGCACCATGTGTCCAGAGCCATTCTCCAACATACCTTGTGTATTGACACGTAAGTCACCTCTACGAGTAAAAGCCAAGGTTCCGTCACTAGCTGAAACACCTAAAACCGTATTGCCGTTCAGGGCAATATCCAAATTCTTACCCGTAATCATCACGGGACCACCACTTAAACTCACTTTATCTTTAATAACTCTTTCCGGAATGATTTCAGAATATATACGTGAGTTAAAACCAGAGCCTGAAGCCTCTACAGCGACTTGCGCAGATTCAAAGCTCTTTTTAAAACCAATCGTTGAAAGGTTGGCTAATTCATGAACCAATTGTTGTCGTGAAATAGCATGCTGATCAATCGAGCTAGCTGCTATAAAAACCAAACGATCCATTTCAGATTCCCCAAACAGTGAATAATAAATTCAACATGACTTTAGCTCCTCAAATTAATAATCGTTTGAGTCAGTTGATTGTTCGTCTCAATCGCTTTGGCATTGGCTTGGAAGTTGCGCTGCGCGGTAATCAAATCCACCAATTCTTGGGTTAAATCCACATTTGCACGCTCTCTTGCACCGCCTCTCAACGAACCAAATCCAGCTGAACCCGCTTCACCTAATTTAGCAATACCTGATTTCGCGCTGGAATAATAACTAGAATCACCAATCTGGCGCAGACCGGTAGGATTGGAAAAATTAGCCAGAATAATCTTAGCAATGGATTTCTGGGTGCCATTAGAATAACTAGCACTGACCAGACCATCGTCCCCTATTTCAACCCCAATTAAATCCCCCTCAGGTCTACCATTTTGATCTTGTTTGCGTACTGAAAATGGGGATGAATATTGTGTGGATGCACCATAAGAAATTGAAAAATTCAAAGTTGCCCCTGAATCACCAATCGTAGTACTTTGGAATTCAATGGATTCATTGGGGGATAGCATTTTTCCACTACTATCAAAAGTCAACTCACCTTGATCAAGATATACCGGAGCCCACAGATCTTTGACTTGTGCTTCAGAAAAATCGCCGGGGTTTGAAGTCTGCATTCCGTTTCGATCGACATACAGAGGAAAGCCCGCGGTATTTCGTGCTTGTTGAGGCGTTTGCCAAGTACTGGTTCGACCGCGCGCACCATCCACATTTGATAAGCCCCAAATACTGTTTGCAGAAATCTTGATGAATGCATTATCGCCAGTTGTTCCGGTTTTAATCGTGAAGAATTTATTTGTAGCTCCCTCGATATTAACCTGTACACCACTAACTGATCGGCCATACTCATCACTAAGAGAATTGATTCGATTCTCAAGAGCCTGTCTAAATTCCTCCGCGCTGTATTCAGCCTTAGGTGGAATGGTTATAATCCCAGTAACATTATCCACCGTTACTACGAACTGATTATTAGACTCATCTACTCTAAACTTATTAGATAAGTTTAATCCAATCGTATTACCAACCAATACTGCTGGAGATGATGAAACACCTCGTGTCGGCGAGCTAGCAACGGGTGTATCCTCCGTCTTAAAACCGAACACAGAAGAAATCAAGTTCCTTGCATTAGCACCCAAATCAGCATCATTGGGTATGGAAAAGCGAACGCTCGACTCATCACCGGTCGTACCAGATGAAACCGAGAAAGTACCTTTGTCTTCATCATACTGAACCTTAATATTAAGTCTTTGATCTTTAGGTGACAACTTATAAGCACCATTTGGAATGACTTGTGCATTATATGAATCAGTGGATATGGGATTCTGTGATAGTCCGAATAAGCCTGAACTAGGTGTATCACTTGATAAATTGACTGAGGCTGAACTGCTACTGACTTTCAGCAAGCTGGTATCAAACTGTAGTTTATGAGAAACCGAATTATAACTAACAGTAACCAAACTCGTCCCATCTGCAGCCTTAAATTCAGATTTGGCATTCAAAGCAGTTTGAATTTTCTGAGCAATAGCCTCACCGGTAATTTGTCTGGTGCCCGTTATAAAATCACTGTCGGTAAACTGAATAGGCACCGACACATCTGATAAGCCATCTCTGGCAAGCGTCACCGTCATAAATTTGGTCGGCGGATTTGAAGATCCTGTTAATTCTCCATCTAAATTAAAATAACGATCATCACCGAATGTTTTATTAATAAGATTGGTCATTTGCTGCGCCATTTCAACACCAGTCAGCGTACTTCCAACCTTATCAGTTGTTATATAATCCGACAAATCTAGCCTTTGCGGCGTTGAACCATCAACCGATAGATCAAAAACCAATTTTGGGTTGGTGCCGGCTGTTCCAAATTTTGTTCCACTCAGGACCTCATTGGCAAGATCTATACCCACTTTCCATAAGTTATTTACCGCAGGAGCCATTGCTTGCCCAGTAATCGTTGCAGCGGTGGATTGAAGCGCATTCTTTAAATCATCATACTTATACAGTTTATTAACCCCCCTCGATAATGCATCCGGCGGGATATCTGATTCAGCCCGTACTTCACCATATTTATTCACATAAAGCCGCTCACCACCACGGTTTGCCTGAATCAAATCTTCTTGTAATTTAGTGTCACCAATATACACATGAGTTTGCCACTTATTGGTTGGATCGCTTGGCGCAGCCACCTGAGTTTTGACATAATAAATCGTTGCCAAATAGCCATTGCCACCGGTGTCATAAACAGTGACTGTTGAAGTTTTGCTGAATGTGGCGGGATTATTAGGATCAAACTCAGCTGTGATGACGGGTGCATCTGCCGGAAAATTTAAGTTCATATCAACAGCTGTGGTTTCGCGTGCATCACCGCTCGTTTTGCGGGCTAACTGCAACTTACTCAGATTACTCAAGTCGGCCTTCCCTGATGAATCCACAGCAGCGGCAACCAGTGACTGCCCCTGTGAATTGACCACATTAAATGAGTCATCCAAACTGAAGCTGCCATTTCTGGTGTAAATATCTTGCAAACCATCCGAAGATTTCAGTGGAAAAAATCCATCACCTGAAATAGCCATATCTAGTGCATTAGCTGAAACCTCAATATTTCCTTGGCTGAATTGTTGAGTAACAGCCTTTAATGAAACACCCTGCCCAACCACTGATGCCGCCTTTTGCAATGGTGATGTGGCAAATATATCACCAAAATCCGCACGAGAACGCTTAAACCCGGTTGTACCAATATTTGCAATATTATTGGATGTAACCGTCAGTTGCGATGAAGCAGCATTCAATCCTGTCAGAGCGGTATAGAATGACATTATCTTCTCCCTTTGTTATTTCACTGGTTATGGCTTTTATTCAATCAACCTATTGACCAATACTTGCACTATCGATGCGGTTAACCTGACTTAGTGGAACGGTTGATCCGCCTTCAACTTCAACAATCAAATCATCTGCCTCTGCACTGTAAGTAACACTTTTCACTGTAGCGGGGGTACTAATCGTCGTCTGGGTTGATTTACCCAATGAGTTAACCGTGGCTATCATTTTGTATGTTCCACTCTCGGCTTTTCCGCCGGAGGTCAGACTACCATCCCAACCCAAATTGATATCACCAGGCATCTGTCTTCCAAATTTCTGGGTGTAGATCTTGTTGTTGCTACTATCATAAACATCGAGTGAAATCGAATCAGCACCATTTGGCAACGAAATCAAGCCATTGATATTATGGCCCTCTTTATAATCTGCATTACCCATCGGAGCTGTAATTTGCTTACCGATCAAAGCACTCCCAGATATAAATCTCTCTGATTTGATTGTCTTAACCATACTCTCCAGTGAGTTACTCATATTGGTGGATGCTTCTAACTGAGAAAACTGAGCTAACTGCGCAACAAACGCCTCATTTTTGACAGGATCGAGAGGATCCTGACTTTTTAATTGCGTAGTAAATAATGTCAGAAACTCTGTTTTACCCATGGTAGATGCATTCGTAGCCTGGATGCTCTTCATATCACTATAACGAGTGATACCCGACATCGTGGCGGATGACCCCGTTGGGGTAGGTATTGTGGGATTAGCTATTGTTGCCATGTTATATCTTTCAAGTTAACCACGCAGAACATCAATCGTTCTCATCATTAATTGCTTTGCTGTATTTACGGTTTCTACATTACTTTGATATGATCGAGCTGCTGCCATCATATCTACCATCTCACTAACCTCACTCACATTCGACTGATAAACATATCCATCCTTATCTGCCAAAGCATTTCCTGGATCATATTGCTTACGTACAGGATTATTTTCCAACTGCAATCTATCTATCTTCACTCCACCTATTGTTTGATTCATTTCCATAGGTTGATGATTATCCATCACCCCTTCAATAACTGTTTTAAATACCGCTCTTCTAGCCCGATATGCACCTTCTTCTGTAGATGAAACTGAATTCACGTTAGCCAAATTAGATGTGGCAACATTCATGCGAACCAATTGTGCATTCAATGCAGATCCAGCGATATTGAAAATGTTATCTATCATCTTAAATCTCCCGATTACTCGCCTCGCAATGCCTTACGTATCGATGAAACTCTATTTTCAAAGAACGTTAAACTCGCCTGAAAATCAGCGCTGGCCTTACCAAATTTTGCTTGCTCAACTGAATATTCCACGGTATTACCATCAAATGATCTATTAAAAGGAACCCGATATAGCAAATCCGAACCGCTCATTCCATCTGTATCCTCACTATCAACATGACCGCTTTGTGTAACTGAGAGCATTTGCGATTGAGCCCCTTTCATGGCAGATGCAAAATCGATATCTCGTGCTTTAAATTGAGGCGTGTCTGCATTGGCCATATTGGTTGAAAGTACCTCCATACGGTGCTCGCGCAACGATAATGATCGCTCATGTATTCCCAAATGACTATCTAACACATTCATGATGCCCTCCGAGTTTGGTTTTACTGCCCGCTTCTGTCTAAACCTTGACACCCTTAAACCAAGCATAGAGCGTGCCATATTAGGCATTGCGGGTATACCCTCATCGAAAATAACCTTCAGCTGACGAATGACTCATGGTGAGATACAAATTCACGAACTCATGCGGCAACTCTTTGCCTGTCTTGGCGAGATTTTGCCGGAATCCATCTCACAACCTCTAAGCAAACATGTTCATCAACCCTAACGCATGCTCTTTGTTGTGCTCAAAGTTGCTTGAGCATGACTATTAAGGCCTTGAATGATTGAATTTCGAGTGATGGGTGACTGCCTGTCTTTACCGGGATGAAGGGCCAAAGCCTGAAGCCCTGAAATAGGCAGTGGATCATAATGCCCCTGCTCTGCCCGTGCCGCCGGTGTTAATATGGTCAAATACAGGTCATCAAGTTTGACTCGACCACTGTTTGAAGCATAGCGGCTGAGTTGCGTGTCATCAAAATAGTGATCGACCAAATTCAATTGATCCAGCACACTTAATTTGGTTATTTCCTTAGCCTTCTTTTCAAATCCAACGCTTGCAGCTCCGCTGGCGACACCGCCACAAAACTGAATAATGCCAAAGCATCTTCCGTTATTGGCTTCTGGATTAAACCCATCGCTTTCCATCAATGCTGCTCGAGCAAAATCATCGGCATGGAATTTATGTTTTGTAGCCAATTGTTGAATACGGCTCTCTACCTTTTCTCGGTCTTCAACCGGGATATATCCTTTTGCAATAGCCCTTTCCAGCGTTCGTTGCAGTAAGCTGCTACTGTGTTTTGACTCATTGACCATTTCCGAATCCATATCCTGCACCAGTGGCTGCGACTGAAAGCTAGGGTCTTGCGAATAGGGTGCTAACTTTGCCTGAATCATGCTTTTGACATTCTGAGCATCCAACTGTTGGCCTGGCATGATTAAATCGGGGTTAGGCAAATGGTTATCTTTAGCCATTTGCAAAGCTAAACGATGCGCCATTTGGTCGCTCAAGACTGGCATCTTTTCCTGACTTAAACGCCACTGCTCCCTGACAATGGAAGTCAAGTTTTGCCCCTTACGCACAACCCACGTTTGATTCGGATTTCCGCCATTCATTTCAGGCGACTTGATTTGTGAAAGCGCTTGTCCAAACGAAGCCCCTGCGGTTTTGGCTACCGGCGAGTCCACACTCACTGAGTAACCCTGAACTGCTGCTATGGAATGGATGGTTGCAGAATTCACTGTTTTCATTTCTGGCTCTTTTCTTGCATGAATGATGCTGGATTTCTAAAGTGTCGAAAAAATCACACCTTTCGGAGCAAGCAAATGCAATTCTTATGCCACAGCATATTCAAACAAAATTCCATGGTGAACAGCCACCCCACGATCACTAGCACGATCATCACGATTTGTAAAATCATAGGCCTGTTATTTAGCTTATCCTGCGTCTGTTCTAGTAGCTTTAGTCAAGGCATTGCCTCGCAACCCTCCATGCTTGAACAAGCCCAAATATGGCTGGCAAAAAAAACCGGAACTCGCTCCGAACAAGTTCGAATTACACCGACTGATTCACGCCTAAAGCTTTCATCATGTCTAGAACCATTTCAATTTGATTTACCCTTCAATAATTTCAGTAGCTTGAGAGTACGTTGCTCAAATCCGTTGTGGCAAATATATTTGCACGCACAGGTTGAAGCTCCCACCCCATCCAATTCAACGCATAATATGGAGGGCTCGTCACAGGCTATAACTCGCTCCGTTTTAACCCTTATTCGCCCGCAGGCACGAGGTAGCGCCTTATCGCCTGCTGACGTAGAGATTCGCACGATTCAAAGCCGGGATTTCGATTCGAATATGCTGACTGATCCTCAATCGCTTGAATTTACCGAAGCCCAGCGCGATTTAGCTGCTGGTATGCCACTGCGCCTATCGGATATACGCTCGGCTCGGATGGTGAAACAAGGGCAAGATGTCACACTCACGATTGGTGAGTCCACGGGCGGGTTCAAAGTATCTGTCAGACTTGAAGCCTTGCAAGATGCCAAAATGGGCGAACGCGTACAACTCAAGAATCGAGAATCCGGCAAAACGGTCACGGGCGTTGTGACGGGCCCCAATCTTGCCAAAGGTTTATAAAAAAACAGAAAAAAGAACTCAAGTTTTCTCAAACCTATCCGACTATACATAGGCATAAAAGTTTTTTTCCTCATCACTCAACATCTTTCTCGTGAGGACATCATGACAAACTCTATTCAATCACTTCAAAGGCAAACCCTGATTAATCCGAGCTCCGTCGAACGTGAACGCACTGGCGGCGTCGAAGCCACGCCCCACACCGTAAGCCCTGAAGCTGTCAAAAGCAATGCGCTCACAAGATCTACCTCTTCAAGCGTCGAAGCATTCTCCTCATCAAAAATGGCCGACCAACTCAAGCTATCGGAAACCGCTCAGCGCTCGCTGATTGACCCCACATTTGATCGTCAGAAAGTTGAAGCCATCAAATCTGCGCTCCGCGAAGGCAATTACCCCCTAGACTCGAAGCGAATAGCGGAAAGTTTTCTTTCCCTCGAAAAAATGTTAAGCAACTAACGCCTCTAAACTCTCATGAATACTGCCATTGCTCAAACTGTCTTCACGGGGCAGGGGCTAATTGCTAGGCTCAAATCAACACTTGAAGAAGAGTTTGAGGTACTGAAAAAAGGCGACACCCAAGAACTTGAGCGACTCCAAAGCAAAAAATCTGAACTTTTAGAAAATTTGACGCATCTACTTCATGCGGGTGAACCAGATGCAAAAAACCATGCTCCAGAGTTTCTTGATCACCTTGAAGAGTGCAAAAAAATGCACCGGCGTAATGAACTATTCCTCAAGCGCAAACTCTATGCCGTTCAAAGTGCCTTGCAATCGCTGCAAATTGCCCAGGATGATGCCATAGATCAAACCTATGACCGCAGGGGCGCTATCAAAGCGAGTTGGCTTTTAAATCAATACCGGTCATGAAGCTTAGCGTCTAAGGCATCTCGAACGGCATCCACCATTAAAGCAAACGCTGTCACAAAAACACACATGAACACGGTGGCTGAGGCCAATTGCCACCAATAGCCGAGTATTAACTCACTTTGTGACTCTGCCAACATCGTACCCCACGAGACATCATCAATCCCCACCCCCAAACCGAGGTAAGACAAAATCACTTCGCTCTTGATAAAGCCCACCACCATCAGACCCATGCGAACCAAAATCACATGCAACACATTTGGTAAAATATGCCGAAACATGCATGCCAACCTCGAAACCCCAAATGCTTGAGCTGCACGCACATACTCACGATTAGAATGCTTCATGTATTCCGCCCTGACCTGACGATACAAACCAGTCCATCCCGTCAGCCCTAAAATCAATATCACGGTAACGATTCCCCTGCCGAACACGGCGGCAAATGCAAATATCAGCAAAATACCGGGTACCGCTTCAAATACGTTGTAAACCCACTCAAGCGCATCACCGACCTTACCTCCCCAATAACCGGCAAAAGCGCCCAATAATGTGCCTAATAGGGTGGCTAGCAAAGTCGCTAGTATGCCTACCATCACAGAAATTTCAGTACCTTTAATCACCTTACTCAGCACATCACGCCCCAATCGATCACCGCCCATAGGCAATGTATCTGCCTTCACTGTTTCGGTTGTTGCATAAATCTTGGTACGCTCTTCCCATTCTGAATATCGAGAAAACAAGGGGTCAATATCTGAAATATCCACTCGTGCCGCCTGTTGCCCCACTGATACAGCTTCATCTATCGATGGAGCATGGGGCTCGGTTGTCCAAAATAAGGGGCGAGCATGGGCAATACCCACCTCACGCTGCCAATCTTTTGCCACCCCTCCGATCAAAGAGGTCATGACTAGCCCAATGAAAACCACAACGATTGCCGAAGAAACAAGGCCTACACGATGAGCCTTAAAGCGCAACCAAGCATCACCCCAAAGGCTAGAGTTGAAATTAGATAAATCACTCATTTCAAAACCACCCTAGGATCAATCATGGCATACGCAACATCTGTCAACAAATTAAACAACATGGTCAATATAGCCAAATAAACCGTCATCGCTTGTATCACCGGATAGTCAGATCGATTCACGGCCAACAACAACTCTCGCCCCAAGCCCGGAATCGAGAAAAAAGTTTCCAGTAAAAAAGAGCCCACAAACACACCTGGCAACGCCATACCAATGTTGGTCACGATAGGAATCAAACTATTGGGCAGCACATGCTTAAACATAGCTCGCCATTCGCTCAGCCCCTTGGCTTGCGCTGTACGCAAATAATCATGGCCCAGTTCATCTAGGAAAAAACTGCGGTAAAGCCGAGTTTGTGGGGCCATACCCACCAGCACTGCTAATAAAACGGGCAAAGGTGCATAAATCACCAAGTTCGTTAATGTGCTATCACTCCAGCCCTGAACCGGAAACCATCCCAACAGAAAACCGAACACATATTGGCCGGCAATGATGTAAACCAAAAAGCTGATGGATAGGGCCACCGTTCCCGCCATCATCACGGCCCGATCAGTCAAACTACCGCGGCGCATGGCAACCCACATCGCGATGGGCAGGGCCAAGATGGCATCCAAAATCAAAATGGGCAACATCACCGTCAAAGTTGCAGGCAATCGGCTGGCCAATAGGCTACTGACACTTTCTTGCGTAGCCCAACTGTTACCCCAATTGAAAGTCAGCAACGAGCGCAAAAAAATCCCAAACTGAACCCATGGCGGGTCATTCAGCCCCAGTTGATCCCGAATCGCATCCACCTGTTCTGGAGATGCATTAAGACCCGCCAGAATTTCAGCCGGATCGCCGCCAAAATAGCGAAACAGCACAAACACGAACACCACCACTCCCAAAAGGGTGGGTACCATCTGCCACAACCGTCGAATGATATAGCTCAACATAACTGCGCCTTATTGCGAATAACCTTGTGTTTTACATGACCTCTCACACCATTCTAAAGCATGGAAAACTGACAGCTTCTAAAAATGAGGATATGCCACCGTGCTCCCTCCATAATTCCTATACTTTCAGTATGGTTATAGATATTTATGGTTAAATAATTCATCTGATTTTTTAAGGAGTCTATTGCAATGAACCAATCTTGGGTCGATCAATCCACCATTTCAACGGTAGGTTCTTTTTCTGCCACTCGCCAGGGTCAGCGCGTACTGCGCAACACCTACGCGCTATTAGCCTTATCCCTGCTACCGACAGTGCTCGGTTCATGGGTAGGCTTAAGCACCGGCATCATGAGCGCCATGGGCAACGGCATGAGTGCCATCGTTTTCCTGGCTGGTGCGTTTGGTTTCATGTTTGCCATTGAAAAATTCAAAAACTCGGGTGTTGGGGTTGCATTACTACTGGCATTCACCTTCTTCATGGGGCTGATGTTATCGCGCATGTTGGCTGCGGTTCTAGGCTTTAGCAATGGCGCTAGCCTGATTATGTATGCGTTTGGCTGCACTGCAGGGGTGTTTTTTGGTATGGCGAGCTTAGCTACCATTATCAAACGTGATTTGTCTGGCATGGGCAAATTTCTGTTTGTAGGTGCCATCCTGCTGTTGGTGGTGGGTTTAATCAATCTGTTTGTGCAATCCAGTGCACTCATGATCACGCTTAGCATTGCAGCGACTGCCATTTTCTCGGGATTTTTATTGTTTGATATCAAACGCATTATTGATGGCGGGGAAACCAACTACGTTTCAGCAACCTTGGCCATCTACATGAATATCTTCAATATTTTCCAGAATTTACTGGCTTTGTTTGGTATTTTTGGTGGTGAACGCGAGTAATTTTTTTGCGCTGACACCCATCAAGACACCCGCTTTTCAATACTGCAGGGGGTTGAAGCTGTCTTGATGAGTTAACAACCCCGTATATACTTTAGGCCGACCACCAGTTTGCAGGAATTCCCTGCTGGGTCGGCCTTATTTTTTATAGTCATGACAGAACTTGCCAAATCATTTGAGCCCCACGCCATTGAGGCACACTGGGGGCCACACTGGGAAACCACAGGTGCTTACCGACCGCAACTCAACCCTGATCAACCCAGTTTTTGCATACAGTTACCCCCACCCAATGTCACGGGTACCCTGCATATGGGGCACGCATTCAACCAAACCATCATGGATGCCCTGACCCGCTACCATCGCATGCGCGGGTTCAATACCCTTTGGATACCTGGCACGGATCATGCCGGCATTGCCACACAAATTATGGTCGAACGCCAACTGCAACAGCAAGGGCAAAACAGGCACGAACTTGGGCGCGATAACTTCCTAGCTAAGGTTTGGGAATGGAAAGCTCAAAGTGGTTCTACCATTACCCAACAAATGCGCCGTATGGGCGCCAGTGTGAGCTGGGAGCACGAATATTTCACCATGGATGAAAGCCTTTCAAAAGTGGTGACAGAAACCTTTGTTCGGCTTTATGAAGAAGGCTTGATCTACCGTGGCAAACGCCTAGTCAGTTGGGACCCCATTTTAAAATCCGCCGTTTCTGACCTTGAAGTTGAAAGCCAAGAGGAAGAAGGCCATTTATGGCACATACGCTACCCCGTTGAAGGCAGTAGTGAGTTTTTAGAAGTAGCCACAACCCGCCCCGAAACCATGCTGGGCGATACTGCCGTGATGGTGCACCCCAATGACATACGATATCAACACCTGATAGGCCAACAAGTTCGGCTGCCCATCACAGGCCGACTCGTGCCAGTCATTGCCGATGAATATGTTGACAGGACCTTCGGTACGGGCGTAGTCAAGGTCACACCGGCGCATGACCATAATGACTATGCGGTGGCCCAAAGGCACTCCTTGCCCATGATCACCATTTTTGATCTGGAAGCACGGGTGGTACAAGACCTCAGCGATATACCGACTGACCTGCGAGGAATGGATCGCTTTCAGGCGCGCAAACAAATCGTTCACCAGCTTGAAGCACTCGGGCTGTTGGTTGAAGTCAAAAAACACCGGCTCATGGTGCCGCGCTGCGCGCGTACCGGCCAAATCATTGAGCCCATGCTGACCGATCAGTGGTTTGTTGCCATGCGCAAGCCAGGCCATCAAGGTATTTCTATTGCACGAGGCGCCATAGATGCCGTGGCATCCGGTGAAGTGCGCTTTGTGCCTGAACAATGGGTCAACACTTACAACCAATGGATGAACAATATCCAAGATTGGTGTATCAGCCGTCAACTGTGGTGGGGCCACCAGATTCCCGCATGGTATGGTGAAAATGGTGAAATTTTTGTCGCGCACAACGAAGCGCAAGCCCGCGCTAAAGCCCAAGCCGCGGGGTACAGTGGCACTCTTAAGCGTGATGACGATGTACTCGACACTTGGTACTCCTCGGCATTAGTACCCTTCTCCACATTAGGCTGGCCAGACCAAACCGTTGAGCAAGACCTATTTTTACCCTCATCGGTACTGGTCACGGGCTACGACATCATCTTCTTTTGGGTGGCCCGAATGATCATGATGACACGCCATTTCACGGGCAAAGTCCCGTTTAAATCTGTTTATATACATGGCTTAGTGTTAGATGCTCAGGGCAAAAAAATGAGCAAAAGTGAGGGCAACGTACTCGATCCCGTTGATCTGATTGATGGCATCGCACTTGAGCCTTTACTTGAAAAGCGTACCCAGGGCCTACGCAAGCCAGAAACTGCCCCCAAAGTACGAAAAGCCACACAACAAGAATTCCCTCAAGGCATTCCGGCCTATGGTGCAGATGCTTTGCGCTTTACCTTTGCGGCCATGGCCAGTTTGGGCCGTAGCGTCAACTTTGATACTAAGCGCTGTGAAGGCTATCGTAATTTTTGCAACAAACTATGGAACGCCACCCGATTTGTATTAATGAACACAGAGGGTTATAGCTGTGCACCCACGCCCTCAAAGAGTGAGGCTGATCAATGGATTGTGGGTGAATTGCAGCGGGTTGAACAATCTGTGGCTGAAGGCTTTGCCAACTACCGCCTGGATGTCGTGGCGCAGCGCATCTATAGCTTTGTTTGGGATGAATATTGTGATTGGTATCTTGAAATCGCCAAAGTACAAATCGCCCAAGGTGATGAGCAAGCGCAAAGCGCAACCCGTTACACCTTGGTGCGCGTACTCGAAGCGGTTCTAAGGCTGTTGCACCCGATTACACCATTTATCACCGCCGAACTGTGGCAAGCCGTGGCACCCGTGGCGGGCACTTTGCCTGCTATGGCAAACGCCAGCATCACGCAAGCGCCCTACCCTGTGGCTCAAACCGATCGTATTTCTGCACAAGCCGATGCATGGATGAACCAACTCAAGGCAGTGGTCACGGCTTGCCGGTCGTTGCGCAGCGAAATGGGGCTATCACCAGCTCAACGTGTGCCCTTGATGGTACACGGAAATGCCGAATTCATTCAACAGGCCACTCCTGTGCTCATGGCTCTGGCCAAAGTTTCAGAGGTTCAGTACCTCAGTGATGAAGGCAGCTTTACCCATGCAGCCAAAATGGCACCGGTCACGGTGGTTGAAGGCAGTCGTTTAGCTTTATTTGTTGAAATTGATGTAGCCGCTGAGCAGCAGCGTTTGAGCAAGGAAATTGAACGCCTGGGGGCCGAGATTCAAAAAGCGCAAGCCAAACTGAGTAATGAAGGCTTTGTGGCCCGCGCTCCGGCCAGTGTGGTCGAGCAAGAGCAAGAAAGACTGGCCACTTTCACCCAAAACCTACAGCGATTACAGTCTCAGTTAGCCCAGTTGCAGTGACCTGCCATCAAGAATCAAAAACATCATGCCCATTAAAAAAGCCATCTTTCCCGTTGCCGGTCTAGGAACCCGTTTTTTGCCCGCAACCAAAGCGCAGCCCAAAGAAATGTTACCGGTGGTGGATAAACCGCTGATTCAATATGCGGTTGAAGAAGCCTATGATGC
Organism: Burkholderiaceae bacterium; assembly: GCA_032122355.1. GTDB lineage: Bacteria > Pseudomonadota > Gammaproteobacteria > Burkholderiales > Burkholderiaceae_C > RFTU01. Next base: position 10,404 of record JAUMCS010000100.1, on the reverse strand, counting down.
GGGCATTCGTGAAATGATTTTTGTGACGGGGCGCCACAAACGCCCCATTGAAGATCACTTTGATCTCTCCTTTGAGCTTGAACTCACGCTTGAGCAAGCCGCTAAAGATGAACTCTTGCAACTGGTGCGTGATGTCAAACCCCATGATATGGAATGCGTTTACGTACGCCAGGCCAAAGCACTGGGGCTGGGGCACGCGGTGTTGTGCGGACAACGCTTGGTCGGCAATGAAGCCTTTGCGGTTTTACTAGCCGATGATTTGATGGTGGGGAAAACACCCATCTTAAAGCAAATGGTGGCGCAATTTGATGAATGGCGCACCAGCATATTAGCTGTCCAGGAGGTCCCGCTTGAACACACCAAGCGCTATGGTATTGTGGATGGCACCTTGATCAATCCGCACCTCATGGATGTGAGTAAAATCGTAGAAAAACCCGCACCCGAAAATGCACCCTCACAATGGGGGGTTGCAGGGCGTTATATTCTCACACCCGGTGTTTTCCATGAAATTGCCCATCAATCCCGAGGCATTGGTGATGAAATTCAGCTGACTGATGGTATTGCCAGTTTGCTGCGGCGTGAGAAAGTATTTGCCTATCAATATGAAGGCGTGCGCTATGATTGTGGTAGCAAAGAGGGCTTTTTACAAGCCAATGTCGAGTTAGCCCTTCAACACGCTGAGTTAGGTGAAAATTTCCGTCAATACTTAAAAGGATTAAAGCTCTAATGCCGCCTATGCCCCCAGTTACCAAGCGCGTGATGATGATTTGTGCGGCTGTTTTTGGCCTCACTCTACTCATGCCCCGTGTATTCGAATCTACATTCGCGCTTTGGCCCATAGCAAGTACCCACTTTGCTGGCTGGCAAATCTTCACTTACGCGTTTATGCACGCCGATCTCACGCACTTGATATTCAACCTGTTGGGGTTGTGGATGTTTGGCTCGGAGCTTGAGCGCCTGTGGGGCAAGCAGCGCTACATCCATTTTCTCATTGCCAGTATTTTGTCTGCAGCTTTTGTACAAATTGTTTGGGGGCAACTCACTCACAACAGCGCCCCCACGGTCGGTATTTCAGGGGCATTGTTTGGTTTGTTATTAGCCTACGGTATGCTTTTTCCTGACCGCATCATTGTGCCCTTGATCCCCCCCATACCCATGAAGGCCAAATACTTTGTGGCGATCTATGGTGGTTTAGAATTAATTTTTGGCTTCAGCGGTAGCAGTGGTGTGGCCCATTTTGCACACCTGGGCGGTATGCTGGGTGGCTTTCTCATGATTCGCTACTGGCGAGGCCAATTCCCTTTCAAATAATACGCACTTTCCTCATTCAATATGCCTACATCCCCTTGCTATCGCATTGCTCCTTCCATCTTATCGGCTGACTTTGCCCAATTAGGCGCAGAGGTTCGGAAAGTCATCGATGCAGGAGCCGATTGGATACACTTTGACGTGATGGACAATCACTATGTTCCTAACCTTACCTTTGGCCCCATGGTATGCGAAGCCTTGCGCAAGCATGCTGTCACCGCTACTGGTCGGCGCGTACCCATTGATGTTCATCTCATGGTGCAACCAGTAGATGCTCTGGCACAAGCCTTTGCCAAGGCGGGTGCTGATTACATTAGCTTCCACCCCGATGCCAACACGCATATTGACCGTACCGTACAGCTCATTCAATCCGCCGGCTGCAAAGCGGGGGTGGTGCTCAATCCTGCCACCCCAATTCATGCGCTGGAATGGGTCATGGATAAAATTGATTTAGTTTTACTCATGAGCGTTAACCCGGGCTTTGGCGGGCAAAGCTTTATTGACAGCACCTTGCGCAAATGCGAACAAGTGCGTCGCCTCATCGATGCCTCGGGTCGTGATATTCGGCTCGAAGTGGATGGCGGCATTAAAATTGACAACATCCGCTCGGTTGCCGATGCGGGCGCTGACACCTTTGTGGCCGGTAGTGCCATTTTTGGTAAGCCTCATTACCAATCGGTGATTGATGCCATGCGCGCTGAACTTTCGCGTTGATCAGTACACCACCTACCCCCATTCTATTTCTGTTCTTTTCTATGGATTTTTTAACTAGCCCTTCATTCATCACCGGTGTGGCGCTGCTCTTGGCTTATGCCATGGGATCCGTTTCTTTTGCTGTCTTGATCAGTCGGGTCATGAAATTACCCGACCCACGTGAATATGGCTCGGGCAATCCGGGTGCCACCAATGTACTGCGTTCAGGCAACCGCACAGCCGCAATACTAACCTTGCTGGCGGACGCACTCAAGGGGTTTATTCCGGTGCTGTTGGCTCGGTTGCTCGGTGCCCCGCTGAATTGGCATGATGAGAGCAACGGCATCATTGCTTGCGTGGGTTTGGCTGCATTCATTGGCCATTTATGGCCCATTTTCTTTCGCTTCAAAGGCGGTAAAGGTGTGGCAACAGCCGTGGGTGTGTTGTTAGCGTTTAATCCCATTTTGGGCCTGGCCTGTATCGCTACCTGGTTGATTGTGGCCTTCTTTTTTCGTTATTCCTCCTTGGCGGCCATTATTTCAGCCATTTTTGCCCCTTTTTACCAAACCCTGATATGGGGGCCTGGGCCTGAAACCCTGGTGCTGATCGTCATGAGCGGTTTATTGATTTGGCGTCATGGTTCCAACATCAACAAGCTCATCAAAGGCACCGAAAGCCGTATTGGTGCGGCCAAGGCCGCTTCCTACCCCCACACATCACCTTATTCACACACTAAAAAAGGAAAATCATGATTGATCGTTTTGATGTTGGCCCCCGTATGTCTGAAATGGCTATCCACAATGACACGGTATACCTAGCAGGTCAAGTTGCTGGTGATGGGAGCCAAGATATTACTGGACAAACGCAACAGGTTCTAGCCGCCATTGATGCGTTATTGGCAAGGGCTGGCAGCGATAAAACCAAAATCCTGCGTGCAGAAATCTTTTTGAAAGACATAGCCGATTTTGCTGCTATGAATGCCATATGGGAAAAATGGGTGGTAGCTGGTCACACACCACCCCGCGCCACAGTGCAAGCTCACTTGGCTAAGCCGCAGTGGAAAATTGAGATCATTGTGACTGCTGCAGTGTTATGAGTTTGGGTCTAGCTCACAGGGGGCTCAGCCCCAATGCTTCTATACCACCCCTACCTTGACGCAAAACCAGTGGTGGCTCATGGGTTAAATCAATCACCGTTGTGGGCTCAAGCGAACACGAGCCCGCATCTAAAATCACATCCAATTGTTTGGCATAAATCTCTGCAATTTCTTGTGCATCATTTAAGGGATCTTCGGCATCGGCGGGTATCAATGTGGTGGCTAGCAGGGGTTGACCTATCTCTGTGAGCAAGGCTTGAGTCACCAAATGCTCGGGCACTCTTAAACCAATGGTGCGGCGTGATGGGTGGCTGAGCCGTTTAGGGACTTCTTTGGTGGCTTCTAAAATAAAGGTGTAGGGCCCAGGAGTAGCATGCTTTAGCAGCCGATACTGCGGATTATCCACTCGGGCGTAATTCGCCAATTCACTCAAATCCCGACACAGTAATGTTAGATGGTGCTTATCGTCAATTCCACGAAGGCGCCGCAGTCGATCAGCGGCATCTTTATCATCAAGGTGACAAACCAGCGCATAACTTGAATCGGTAGGAATAGCGGCTATCCCACCCTTGTGCAGTATTTGAGCCGCCTGCCGGATTAAACGCCCCTGAGGATTGGCTGGGTGAATTTCAAATACCTGTGTCATGTTCGCACCCGATCTTGCAATGCTTCCCAAATGGGCGTGAGCTGCCCCGGCAAATCAGGCAGTTGGCCTAAATCTACCCTGCTTTCCTGCGGACAATGAAAATCACTGCCCCGCGAAGCATACAACTCAAACTCCTTGGCCATTTGGGTATATTTGATGCGATCGTTCAAGGTATGCGAAGCCGTCATGACTTCCACACCCTGCCCACCGTGTTGTTTAAACTCCGTAAACAAAGCATACTCCTCTGTGGGTGTAAATGCGTAACGCCCCGGATGCGCGATCACCGCCATTCCGCCTGCAGCAGTGATCCAATTCACGGCATCACCCAGCTGTGCCCACCGATGGGGCACGTGCCCAGGCTTACCTTTGACCAAAAAGCGCCGAAAAACCTCGGATGTATCCGCACAAATGCCAGTTTCTACCAAATGCCGAGCAATATGCGTGCGTGAAATCAAATCAGGGTTACTCACAAAGCGCAAAGCACCTTCCCAAACGCCTGTTATACCCACCTTAGCCAAGTCGGCTGCAATGGCTTTAGCGCGTTCAACCCGACCGGCTCGAGTAGCAGCCAAACCCGCCACAATCCCGGGATGATTAGCATCAAAGCCCAAACCCACAATGTGCACCGTTCTGTTGAGGAATGTGACCGAGATTTCAGTGCCCGTTAAATAGGGCAAACCGCATTCGCGCGCAGCATGGTATGCACGCAGCTGCCCGCCCACCTCGTCATGATCAGTCAATGCCCATAACTCTACCCCATTATTTTTGGCCCGCAGTGCCAGATCCTCAGGCGTTAGGGTTCCGTCAGACACCACAGAGTGGCAGTGCAAATCGGCATTGGTTAAGATATTCACAATGGGTTTTATTCCAAAAAAGTATTTAGAAAGCAGCCTCCACCACCATTTGCACAGTGGTTCGCCCCTGCCATTCATTCAAGTTTAATCGGTATGCAATAGACACCTCTTCGGGTACGGGTTCTGTTCGGTTAAACCAAATGGCATCCCGAGATTCAATCTGGGTATCTGATAAGGGCCTTAGCCGTAATTTAAGATGTTTTTCCCCCACTTGTTTTTGAGATTCCACACACATCCGATCACAAAACAAGGGCGCATCAAAGCCCTGCCCCCAAACCTGTGCATCTAATAGGTGGACAAATTCAGGCGCATAACACTGATTAGGCAAGGCACCATCCGTTACCAAACGCCGCTGCAAAATAGCTTCATCCAGGCATTGTTGCGCCACCTGTAAAAAAGCAGCCGCAAATTCAGCATGTCCGTCAGCCCGAATCGTGCAGCCCGCCGCCATGGCATGTCCACCAAAGCGAAGAATTAAATGGGAGTTTTGTTTGCTGATTAAATCGAGTGCATCGCGTAAATGAAACCCCACTATCGAGCGCCCTGAACCCTTGAGCAATCCATCTTGCCCCCGAGCAAAAACAAACACGGGGCGATGCAGTTGCTCTTTCAAACGGCCAGCCACAATCCCCACCACCCCTTCATGAAAACTTTCATCAAACAAAGCCAACACAGGCGGGGCTGATGCCGAATCGGTCAAGTTAGGATCAAACATACGCTCTATGGCCAATTGTGCCTGTTCACGCATACCGTCTTCAACCGAGCGCCGCTCACGGTTGATTTGATCAAGCTGCGCCGCCAAGTCAGCCGCACGTGCGGCATCATCGGTCAATAAACACTCAATGCCCACCGTCATATCCGCCAGACGGCCTGCGGCATTGATGCGTGGGCCTATGGCAAAACCAAAGTCCTGCGCCGATGCCCGCATGGGATCACGCCCCGCCACGGCAAACAATGCCGCCATACCCGCTTGCAATCGCCCTGTGCGTATGCGTTTCAAACCTTGCGCCACCATGCGCCGATTATTCGCATCTAAGCGCACCACATCGGCTACCGTGCCCAAAGCCACCAAGTCGAGTAGTGCATCTAGCCTGGGTTGTGGTGTGGTTTGGTAATATCCACGTTGGCGCAGTTCAGCCCTCAAAGCCAGCAAAACATAAAACATCACGCCCACGCCCGCCATACTTTTACTGGGAAACAAGCAATCGGGCTGATTGGGGTTGACAATCACATCCGCGCTGGGCAGAACGACATCTAATTGATTTGCATTATTTGGGTTGGGCAGCATGGCGGGCAAATGGTGGTCGGTCACCAATACCTTCATGCCAAGGGCTTGGGCATAGGCTACGCCTTCCATAGCCGAAATACCATTGTCAACCGTGAGCAATACCGCAGGCATGGGTTGACCAATTTGTGCCAGTGCTGCATCAACAATGGCGGGGCTCAAGCCGTAGCCATGAATGGCTCTGTCCGGTACGGCATAACACACTTGATCGTGGCCAAACCCCAACATCCGCAAGCCCCGTACCGCCACTGCGCAAGCCGTAGCGCCATCACAATCATAATCGGCCACCACACAAACGCGCTGCCCTAGTCGCAACGCTTCAGCCAGCAGTTGTGCCGCCTGCGGCGTACCTTTCATTTGTTGGGGTGGTAAAAATTGGGCCGGTGCATCATCCAAATCATCCATGCTTTTCACCCCCCGTGCTGCAAATAATCGAGCCAGTAATGGGTGTAAACCTTGCTGTTCAAGCGCATGGGCAGCGCGGGGGGGGACATCACGTTGAGTAATTTGGAGTGTCATTTCTTCGGGTTCAGAAGGGATTGTAGGCTTGGCTGTGGGTGGGTTAGGTTTTTCAAACGGTACTTGAGGGATTCTAACCAAGTGTGATCACCCGCATCATGGGTGGCCCAAACCACATAACCGGTGCTGTGCGCCAATGCCAGTTCAAACGTATCGGATGCGGGCTCTAATGTCTTATCAAAAGCTTGCCATGCGGCACACCAAGCTTTGGCATCACCGTGTAAATAAGGGCTGCGCAAACGCCAATCGACTAGCCATTTTGTAGAGTCGGTAGGCTGCGTAGTATGAGAGCATTCCGCCTTTACAGGGCCTAGCCATAGAGAATTGATGGTGGGCAAACCCCGAGCCTCACGCGCTTGATTCAGGGGGTGAGCATACAAAACCATTTGCGCCTCGCTTTGTAAACGGCGCAATAAACGCACGGGCTGAACCGGTGTCAATGTTTGCCAATACTGAACAGATTGACCCAGCACCCGCTCGATCGAAGGAAGTGCCAGCCCCGCTAAACTGGGATGCAAAACTTGCCAATTCATAGCTGACACCCATTTGATTGACACACCCTCTGATTCAAAAATGGGGGCGACGGCTTGGAACAAAGTTTCCGAATCCTCTACGGACAATGGCACCTCGCAAGGGTCCATGAGCGTAATGCTATCGGTTGCCACCATGGCATGAACGGGCGTTAAGCACGCAGCATTTTGCAATGGGCTTGTAAAATGCGGGGTTCCTGCATAAAGAAGTTGATTCTGTGCTGCCTCTGCGGCTAGGCATGGCAAAGTGCCATCCAACAGTTCGCCTGGGATTTGACCTTGATTTTGTAGGTACTGATAAGCATAATCCTGCGACGGGTTAAGGCTATCACGCGCCACACTTTGCTGAGCTTTTAAGCGCAACTGAGGAAACCACGCCATAAGATTAGGCAGTTGCTTTAAAGGCAAATTCCAGGCCGGATCATGATCAATGAATGGTCCGGCATAAGGCAAAAGTCGTTTCAAAATGATTTTTCCTGTTATACTCGAAAGTTAAACGTTACACAAATTACTCTTTGGGGTTTCATGCGGCATTATGCCTTGATTGAATATGTCAGCCCCATCAAGTAAAGTGTATTCATAAACCCCGTTAACTTTCTTCGGAAACTGCCATTCATGACCACCATTCGTGTCAAAGAAAACGAGCCCTTCGACGTTGCGCTGCGTCGCTTCAAACGTACCATCGAAAAAATTGGTCTTTTAAATGATTTGCGTGCTCGCGAATTTTTTGAAAAGCCCACCACAGAACGCAAACGCAAAAAATCTGCTGCTGTTAAACGCCACCACAAACGCGTACGCAGCATGCAACTGCCTAAAAAGCTGTACTAATTCAATACGCTGTACACCAAAAAGTTGTACAGCTTCAGTCTATGTGGATGGGTTGATAAACCCAAATTACATGCAAAGCCCGATTTGAGAGAATATCGGGCTTTTTCTGTTTATTTTTTTAATGCAATACCATGAGCCTAAAAAACCGCATTACCGATGACATGAAATCTGCCATGAAAGCCAAGGATGCGATGCGCTTATCCGCCATTCGAATGCTGCTGGCCGCTGTGAAACAAAAAGAAGTGGATGAGCGTGTTGTCGTTGATGATGCCAGCTTAGTCAGTATCATAGAAAAATTGGCGAAACAACGCAAAGATTCTATTGCCGCGTTTGAGCAGGCTGAGCGCTTAGATTTAGCAAATAAAGAGCGTGCTGAGCTTCAAATACTGACCGAGTATTTACCACCACAGCTTTCTGAGCCCGAGATTCAAGCTGTGATTCAAAGCATCATTGCAGCGGCGGGCACCGTGACTGCTGCGGATATGGGCAAATTAATGGCTCAAGCCAAAGCGCAATTAGCAGGCAAAGCCGACATGAGCCGCGTATCGGCTTTGATCAAACAAGCTTTAAGTCAATAACTCTCGCAGGAGCAACGTCATGATCAGCAACCTAGACCTACGCCCAATCGCCCCCGATGTATATGTGGCACCTCAATTACAAGAATCTGCTTTTGCTGCGTTGGCACAAGCCGGCATTAAAAGTGTGATCAATAACCGCCCTGATTATGAAGGCGGAGCTGAGCAGCCCACTCATACAGCGTTGGCCGATAAAGCGGCACAGGCCCAGCTGCAATATGCCTACTTGCCGGTTTTAGGCAGCCATCAAACTCCCGAACAAATTGCTGCGTGTGCCGAGTTACTCAATACCCTACCCAAACCGCTGTTGATGTTCTGTCGCTCTGGCGCGCGCTCGGCCAATTTGTACCAGCAAGCCGTTCAACTGAACAACAAGGCCTAGAAAGCAAGCTTCTTCCACCCCTCCGCATCAAATTTCGTGCCCGCTATGGCTTCTATTTTGAACATATCATCTTATCTGTTCACACCTCTATCGGATTTAGAGTTGCTTCAGCAACAGCTCTACCAAAAAGCACTGTCACTCGAACTCAAAGGCACGGTTTTATTAGCGGAAGAAGGCATTAATTTGTTTTTGGCAGGCCCAGCAGCTGCCGTCCGTGAGTGGCTCGCCTTTGCCCAAACGGACCCCCGATTAAAACCCCTTTGCGCCAAAGAGAGCTGGAGCGAAGCCACGCCTTTCAAGCGCCTATTGGTAAAAATCAAGCGTGAAATTATTCGCATGAATCACCCCGCGATTGTGCCTGCCGCGGGCCGTGCGCCGGCGGTTAGCCCTGCAACGCTGGCACGCTGGTTAGATCAAGGGCACGATGATGAGGGGCGCGAGGTCGTTACCCTTGATACACGCAATGCCTTTGAGGTGGATGCGGGCGCATTTGAAGGTGCTATTGATTGGCGGATTGATAAATTCAGTGAATTTCCGCAAGCACTGGCCGACCACGCGCATGAGCTACATGATAAAACTGTGGTGAGCTATTGCACGGGCGGTATTCGGTGTGAAAAAGCGGCTTTAGTGATGCAGCAAGCAGGCTTAAAAGCCTACCAGCTCGAAGGCGGCATACTCAAATACTTTGAAGAAACCCAAGGTGCGCCGCACTGGCAAGGCCATTGTTTTGTGTTTGATGAACGGGAAGTTTTAAACCCGAAATTGCAACCGGCGTAGGTGAATGGCGGGTGTAACCGCAATTTAGAAATGTCCGCTTTTAGGTAGGTTTGCGCCAGATAAGAATGTCCTCTTGGAAAGATGGGTGGCATTGCATGGATCAGGTTCAAATGAGTAAAAGGGAATTAGAGCGCTACACGGTGATGCGGCAAATCGAAGAGCAACTGATCAGTCGGCGGCAAGCTGCGCTAGCGCTGAATTTGAGTGAGCGACAAGTTCGCCGCATGTGGAAGGATTATCAGCATTTGGGTGCTGCTGGGTTACTTTCCAAGCAGCGGGGGCGGCCCAGCAATCGAGCGATCAAGGCAGATCGACGAGCACACATCATGAAATTGGTGAGCACCCACTATCCTGACTTTGGGCCAACATTGGCTTGCGAATATCTCCGGCGTGAGCATGATTGCACGATTAGTTCAGAAACACTCCGGCAGTGGATGATAGCCCGAGGTCGTTGGAGGCCCAAAGCTCAGCGTACACGACGCCACCACAGCCGTGATCGCAGGCCTCGGCTGGGTGAGCTGGTTCAGATTGACGGAAGCACGCATGACTGGTTTGAGGGGCGATCGGAGAAATGCACGTTGATAGCCTTTATTGATGATGCGAGCAGTCAAATCATGGCTGCGCGTTTTTTTGAAGCCGAGACCTCGGCTGCGTACTTGGCACTGCTCAAACAATACATTAACCGCCACGGCAAGCCATTGAGCCTGTATAGTGACCGTCACGCCATTTTTACCAAACACGATCCCGAAGACCCCGACCCCACCCAATATGGCCGGGCTGTTTTGCAATTGAGTATTCTGATTCAACGTGACCGCTGATTCTGGGATCGTGACCGGTGATTCTGATGAACGTGACCGACCCAATGCGGTCACCTCTGTTGGCATCACAGAACGCCTTGTTGGTAGGGTGTT
>JAUMCS010000099.1:0-13363 GCA_032122355.1 Burkholderiaceae bacterium | reverse complement strand
TGCATGGCCTCAATACTTTGCTGCATCAGCCGGCCAAAATTGCGGCTATGGAGGGTATTTGGCAAACTCAATCACGTGCGCCAGCCGTGGTATTTGCGCTGCCAGATAGCGCAGCTCGTGAAAATCACTTTGAAATCGCCATACCAGGTTTGGCCAGTTTGTACTTAAAGCATGAGTGGGATGGTGTGGTGCAAGGTTTGAATGATTTTATCGGGCAGCACCCCCCAGTAGCGCCAGTGTTTTGGGCATTTCGGGTGATGGTGGGAACGGGTTTACTGATGCTGGCTGTAGGTGTTGTAGGTGTATGGATGGTCCGGCGACAGCAACGCAGCAGCATAGTTATGCCAACATGGCTACTGAGAGTATTCGTGGGTATGAGTTTTTCAGGGTGGTTAGCCACTGTAGCCGGTTGGTATGTCACAGAAGTGGGGCGGCAACCTTGGTTGGTTCATGGGGTGTTGACAACCGCTCAAGCCGCTGCACCCAATCCCGTGCCGATGGTGGCGGCTACATTAGCCATGTATTTGGCCCTGTATGTGGTGTTGATTGCAGCATATGTGTCGGTATTGTTTTATATGGCGCGTAAGGCCAGTGATTCAGTGGAAGTGGTTTCAACCCCAAGCCAGTTGCAAATGAGACCACTGCAAACTGAATCACCCATTGCCGCGCAACACTGAGGAGAAAATTCATGAGTGATTTAAGTCAAATACAAAGCTTTCATGATTGGTTACCCGTGATTTTTATGGCTGTGATGGGCTTAGCCATGTTGGCCTATGTGGTGCTAGACGGTTACGATTTAGGCGTAGGTATGCTGTTGCCCCGCACTGATTGGGACGCGCCAACACGCGCCGAGGCAGCCCCACAAAAAGATGCCATGATTGCCAGTATTGGCCCTTTTTGGGATGCTAATGAAACATGGTTGGTATTGGGTGTAGGGATTTTGCTCACGTGTTTTCCGTTGGCACATGGGGTGATTTTGGGGGCTTTATATTTACCTGTGGCTTTGATGTTGGTGGGTTTGATTTTGCGCGGTGTGGCTTTTGATTTTCGGGTTAAAGCCCGCGCAGAACATCAGCAGGCTTGGAATATCGCTTTTTTTGTGGGCTCGTTGATGGCTGCCTGGAGTCAAGGCTGGATGTTGGGCCACTACATTGTGGGATTTGAGCATTCATGGGGTGCTTATGCCTTTGCTGCGGTGATTGCGATGTGCTTGGCCGCAGGATATTGTTTACTGGGTGCTTGTTGGTTGATATTTAAAACCGATGGCGCATTGCAGTTGCAGGCAGTACGTTGGGCACGAACAGCCATGTGGCTCACAGCCCTGGGTGTATTGGCGATTTCGTGTATGACCCCTTGGGTGAGTGAGCGCATTTTTGCAAAGTGGTTTGGTTTGCCCTATGTGGTGTTATTGATGCCCTTGCCTGTAACTACCGTTGTGTTGTTTGCGGTGATGTGGCGATCGCTCAATCGCTTGCCCTCACGCTTGGCACAAGGTAATGAGTATGGTTCTAAAGTACCCTTTTTCTGTACGGTAGGTATATTTTGTTTGGCGTTTTATGGCCTTGCTTACAGCTTGTTCCCCTATTTGGTGGTTGAAAAAATCACCATTTGGCAGGCAGCCAGCGCACCAGAGGCCTTGGAGATTATTTTGGTGGGGGCTTTAGTGGTGGTGCCCACTATTATCGGGTACACCATTTTTAGTTATCGAGTTTTTGCGGGTAAAACTCAAACGCTCACCTATCAATAAAGGCGATTTGGGCTACCATGCTGGTTTGTACTGAAATCTGAAGCGCGTAGCATGACTCCTATCATTGAATCATTTGTAGCCCACTTTGGTGAAATGGGTAGCCGTTGGGGAATCAACAGAACGGTGGGGCAGGTTTATGCTTTGCTGCTTGTTTCAGAGTTACCGCTTAATGCCGATGAAATCGGTGAGGCCTTGGGTATTTCTCGATCCAACGTCAGTATCAGCTTGAGAGAGCTAGAGGGCTGGCAATTGGTGAAGCTGACGCGTAAGCCGGGTGATCGCCGTGAATACTATGCGACATTGGGTAGCATTTGGGATATTTTCAAAGCCGTTGCCGCTGAGCGCAGACGCCGTGAAGTGGAGCCCACACTGAGTATGCTGCGTCAGGCTTTGCTAACGGATCCTGCCGCCAACGAGGCTGACCGTTATGCACTTTCGCGTATGCGTGAAATGTACGATTTGGCCGAAATGGCCAATAATTGGTTTGATGAGCTTCAAAGCCTTTCACCTGAATCCATGCGTCAACTCATGGGTTTAGGTAGTAAAGTGCAAAAACTACTTTCGCTTAAAGATAGAGCTGTAGCTAGTTTTACTCACAAAGATGCCTAACGACGTGTTTTTTCTTGACCTGCCTTGGCTACTTGGTAGGTTTTTTTAGAGGCAACCTTGGTTTTCTTACTTTGAGTAGCTTTGGCTAACTTTTTCGCTGAAATATTCTTTTTATTGCTTTTGGTATGGGTTGGGGCGTTGATATTTGATTTGCCAGTTGCCGCCACATAAAGCTTGACGGATTGCCCCGCTTTGAAGCTGTGGTTTTCTTTGACTTTGTTCCACTTGGCGATATCCACGGCATTGAGCTTGTATTTCTTGGATAAGCTGGCGATGTTTTCGCCTTTTTTGCCTATGCGAACCATTTTAAGCTTCAGCGGTTTGGCAGGGGCTGTTAGTGTCAAGCTGGCATTATCGGCAATGTGCTCAGCAACATCTTTATCGAGTTTACCGGCTAACCTGGGTACCAAAAGCGTTGATCCTGATTTCACCAGCATACCTTTGGGAACGCGATTGGTTTCACGCAGTCCATTCTCAGTGAATCCGAGTTTTTTAGCGACTTCCGCCAAACTCATGGTGGAGGGCGCTATCCAAGCAGTCCAAGAAGCCAACCGTCCACGATGCTTCGCTAGCTTGTTTTTGAAAATTTCAGCATTGTCGTAGGGCAGCAATATTTCAGGAGAAGCCGAAGCTAAGATCACTGGCTTGTTGTGCTGTGGATTGAGTGATTTAAATTCGGCTTCTGAAAGGCCAGCCAATTGAATCACGAGGTCTGCATCGATGTCTTTTTTAATCCGAACGGTTGAAAAATAAGGATGGTTCTCCAGTTTTTCAATTCGAAGATTGAAGTTTTCGGGGTTGGAGAAAATGTTCTTGACCGCTTGCAACTTGGGTACGTAGTTGCGTGTTTCCGCAGGCATAGAAAGGTTTAAATAATCCGTGGGTAAACCTAAACGCTTGTTTTTTTGAATGGCTCGTTGCACATTGCCTTCACCCCAGTTGTAGGCAGCTAATGCCAAATGCCAATCCCCAAACATGCGGTAGAGTCGAGTGAGGTAATCCAGTGCGGCCCGCGTTGAGGCCATGACATCACGCCGGTCATCGCGAAATAGATTTTGCTTGAGATCAAAGTTTTTACCCGTAGCAGGCATAAATTGCCACATGCCAGCAGCTTTCGCGGTTGATACTGCACCCGGGTTGAAGGCGCTTTCAATCATGGGTAGCAATGCCAACTCCATGGGCATATTGCGTTTTTCAATTTCTTCCACAATATGAAACAAGTATTTGGATGCACGGTCTGTCATGCGACCGATGTAATCAGGTCGGCGCGAATACCATTGCTCGTGTTGGGTAACGAGATCGCCTTTTAAATCTTCTAATTTGAAATTATCTTTAATGCGGTGCCACAGGTCTGAGTGGGTTTGCGGCTCGCTAGGGGTTGGATCTTCCAGCAAAATTTCTTCAACGGAGATAGGCTCAGATTCCGGTATTCCTTGGGTTGTTATGGCATCAAGTGGTAATTCTGTTTCCGGTAAGGTCGCTTGAATATCAGTTTTTTGTATCTCTAAATCAATTTCTTGTGCAAATGCAGTGCCAAAGCTTAAAGCCAGCATGCAGGCAGCAAACCAAGTAGGCATAAAACGAGGTTGCCCATGGACTGGGTGTTTGGCGGGTATTTGAATAGGGTGTTTTTTCATGATTGAAAATGATTTTTCCACTGACGAAGGGCGGTAAATACAGGCAATGGCTGAGAGTTGATAGCCCCGTGTTCAAGAGCTGAATGAATAATGTCGGGCTCCGCGCAGCGTAGAAAGGGATTGATGGTCTTTTCCATAGCAAGCGTGGAAGGTAGTGTGGGTTGTTTTTGAGCCCGTAGTTGTAAACAATACTGCAGGTACTGGTGCAAGTTGGGGTTGTGCGGGTCGGCCGCAAGTGCAAACCTCAAATTGGCCATTGTATATTCATGAGCACAGTAAATTTCAGTATCGGGCGGTAGTTGCACCAGTTGCTGCAACGATTGGTAAAGCTGTTTGGCTGTACCTTGTAATACACGCCCACATCCCGCACTAAAAAGCGTATCTCCACAAAAAAGCATAGGGCGTGGGTGATGAGGGCTGATACCCCAGTAGGCTACGTGATCTTGCGTGTGCCCAGGCACAACATACACTTGCCATGTAATGCCCAGTAACGTGAAGCCATCATTCTGCTGAGGCCAGATTTGATTCGGAATGGATACCTCGCAGGGGGCGTAAATAGGCCCGTTTAAATACAAAGCTAAATCAGCGATGCCACCCGTATGATCACCATGATGGTGTGTAATCAAAATGGCTTCCAGGCTGAGGTGTTCACGTTGCAGTAGATCAATAACTGGTTTGGTATCGCCCGGATCCACCACCAATGCGCGTATACCATCATGAATCAGCCAAATGTAATTGTCTGTGAAGGCGTCAACGGGTATGATTTGGAGCATAGTTTCACAAGTTCAGAGTGATGGAAATTTATGCAAGCAATGCCTTCTCGGTGCAGTGATTCATTAGATTGGTTGCAAACCCCATTGGGGCGCTATTTGCTAGAGGTTGAGCAGCAATGGTTAGATCAATGGGTAGCCGATATTTTTGGATTTCGCGCCTTACAGTTGGGTCTGACGCCGTTACAGGGGCTGCGAAGCAATCGTATGCCTTCGCGTTGGATTGTAAGCGAGAATGCCAGCTCGGCATTGACTCAAAACCTTTCGGATCAGGCAGATGTTCAAAATGGATTTCAAACGCAAGTTTTGACTCAATTCCATGCGTTGCCATTTCCTAGCGCATCCCTCGATTTGCTGGTTCTGCCCCATACCTTAGAAATATCTGCAGATCCGCATGCTGTTTTGCGTGAGGTTGACCGAGTTTTAATCCCTGAAGGTCGTGTCATAATTTTGGGGTTTCATCATTGGAGTTTGTGGGGTTTGGCCTGTCGGCGCTGGCCTTGGCGGCAACGCATCGCATATACTCGTCTACTCGATTGGCTTCGACTGCTCAATTTTGATTTGCAAATGAGCCAATTCAGGGCGTTTTGCCCACCGATTCAATCTGACCGTTGGTTGAAACGCTTTGCCTGGCTAGATCATTGGGGCTGCCGTTGGACTCCTTATCTAGGAGGTATTTATGCGGTTGAAGCCATCAAACGCGTGCATGGAATGCGCCTGATTGAGTTGGCAAAGCATCAATCGCTGCGCAGACCCAATACGCTGGGTTTGGTTACTACGCCAGTCAGCCCATTACTTCACCCTTCACCTCCTAACAATGTTAAGCAATAAGTCTCAATCTGTTCAACACTTTGATCGAGTGACCATTTATACCGATGGTGCCTGCAAAGGCAACCCCGGGGTGGGTGGTTGGGGTGCTTGGTTGCAGTTTGGCCCGCATGAACGTGAGATTTTTGGTGGGGAAATGCTGACCACGAATAACCGCATGGAACTGCAAGCGGTGATTGAGGCATTAACCGTACTCAAGCGATCTTGTGTTGTTGATATCTACACCGATAGCGCATATGTGCGCAACGGCATTACCACTTGGCTCACGAACTGGAAATCCAGAGGATGGAAAACAGCAGATAACAAGGCTGTAAAAAATCAAGATTTGTGGGAGCAGGTTGATTGCTTGTGTTCAGCTCACCAAATTCAATGGCATTGGGTGAAGGGTCACAGTGGTGACCCAGGAAATGAGCGTGCTGATGCACTAGCCAATCGAGGTGTGGCCCGGGTATCAGCGCGTGGGTGACCAGGAAACGCCTACCTGAACGCGATGTGTTTCTGGTTCACGGAACCCTCGGGAGTTATCGGTTTTATCTAGCCAAGTCCAGCGCGCATAGGGGCGCCAGCTCCCTGATTCTGCGGGAAAATCTTTGCTCAGTTGCAAATATAAACCCCAGTTCTGGCGGTTGGTCACATCTTCTAAGCTGGAATTGTTTTGTGAGAGCTTGGAATAATGCCGGCCCCATACCAAGGCACCCGCATCCCAAATCAGCGGCGTAGAAGGGGCATTGGTATGGAGGCTAACACCGTTCATGGTCCATCGAACGGGCAACCATAGTTGAACGCTGGTACGCTCATAACCCATTTGGCCGAGGTTGGTTGTTCCATTGAGGTCATTGTAATAGGTTTGAAGGGAAAGGCCATAGCCCAGTACCCCTGAACCCATCGATTTTGACCATAATGCGCGCCATCGTGTTTCAAACAAGCCGGAGCTATCGAGGTCACCCAAATTGTCGTTGCTATAGTTAGCGACGCCGGCCAAAATATCGGCCTCAAATGTTGGGATATTGAGGCCGGGTGCAGAGGGTTTGCGCATGTAAAGGCCCACTTCGCCTCCATGCCAATCTGCATTGCTTTGATTTTGCATATGGGCCCCGGCTCCAATACTCCATTGCAAAGGTGAATCCGTAACCGCAGATTGTGCCAAGCAAGTCGATGCACCTAGCACACTAAGACAGGTACTTGCGACAAAGGCCGCACAGCGCTTATGCAGCCTTAGATGGTTTGATTTGGCTTGGGTAGAAGATTCAAGATTTTGCATGGGTGTTCACCGTTGTTGAGTTCAAAAAACAGGCGATTACATGAACCGCCACCTCATTGAACTACAACCCGGATTACACCCTGATGAGCTTCATCAAGATTGTTTGGATGAGCCACGCAATTGCGGGAGCTCTGAAGTACTGCCCGCAGATAGTAACCCCGATGCACTGTAAATAGATAGCTTAGAGCGGGTGTCTATAATGTCTAAATTACGCATGGTAAGCTGGCCTATGCGATCAATCGGGGTAAAGGGGGCATCCTCTACTTTTTCCATGCTCAGGCGTTCAGGCGCATAAGTTAAATTAGGGCTTTGTGTGTTGAGCAACGAATAGTCATTACCGCGGCGTAACTCTAAAGTAACTTCTCCGGTAATGGCCTTGGCTACCCAGCGTTGGGCAGCTTCTCTGAGCATCAGTGCTTGAGGGTCAAACCAGCGACCCTGATACAGCAGCTTGCCGAGTTTGCGGCCATTTTCACGATATTGTTCGATGGTGTCCTCATTGTGAATGCCGGTGAGTAGTCGCTCATAAGCAATGTGCAAAAGCGCCAAGCCTGGTGCTTCGTAAATGCCGCGGCTTTTGGCTTCAATAATGCGGTTTTCAATTTGATCGCTCATGCCCAAACCATGCCGTCCACCAATCGTATTCGCTTGCAAAATCAGGTCTACGAGCGAGCTAAAAGATTGTCCATTGATGGCGACCGGCACGCCTTCTTCAAAACGAACGGTAACTTCTTCGGGGCTAATTTGCACTTCGGGCTTCCAAAAAGCTACGCCCATGATGGGATTTACAATTCGAATGCCGCTGTTCAGAAACTCAAGGTCTTTGGCTTCATGGGTGGCACCCAGCATATTGCTATCGGTGCTGTAGGCTTTTTCAGCACTCATTTTGTAGCCAAAACCGGCTGCATTCATGAAAGCGCTCATCTCAGCACGCCCACCCAATTCATCAATAAAGCTCGTGTCAAGCCAAGGTTTGTAAATTTTTAATGCGGGATTGGCTAATAGGCCATAACGGTAAAACCGTTCAATGTCATTGCCCTTGAAGGTAGAGCCATCGCCCCAAATGTGCACATCATCTTCCTTCATGGCTGCGACCAGCATGGTGCCCGTAACGGCTCGGCCCAGCGGAGTGGTGTTGAAATAAGTGGCCCCGGCTGTGGTGATGTGAAAAGCACCTGATTGCAGCGCAGCAATGCCCTCTTGCGCAAGTTGCAGGCGGCAATCAATCAAACGGGCTTTCATGGCACCGTATTCCATGGCTTTACGCGGGATGGCATCATAATCCGCTTCATCAGGCTGCCCTAAATGAGCAGTGTAGGCAAACGGTTGAGCGCCTTTGAGTTTCATCCAATGCAGTGCGGCTGAGGTGTCAAGTCCGCCTGAAAAAGCAATGCCAACTTTCTGGCCTACGGGAATGTATTGAAGGATGGAAGTCATGATGAAGGGTTTGAATGGAAAAATATAGTGGGATGAATTTTAGAAATCGGGTGTGCTGCTAAAGCTCATTATTTTATGGGTTTGTGGGTGTGGAATTTGAATTTCGCAAGAATGTAGCATTAAACGAGTTGCACAGACCAATGCCCGTGGGTGCGCATAGAGTGGGTCACCCAAAATGGGGTGTCCGATGTGGCTTAAATGAACACGTAATTGATGCGAACGTCCGGTGAGTGGGGAAAGTTCCCATTTGCTGGTGTTGGCTGAGCTATCAGCCTCTAGTAGTTTGTAAAGGGTAGTGGCCGCTTTTCCGTATTCAAAATCAACCATTTGACGCGGACGGTTAGGCCAGTCGCAAATTAAGGGTAGGTCAATCTGGCCTTCGGGTTTAAGCGGAATACCCCATGCCCAGGCATGGTAAATTTTTCGTACTTGGCGTTTTTCGAATGCCAGACCCAATGCTCGGGTTGCATGAATGTCACGGGCAAGTACCATCACCCCGGATGTATCCATATCAAGGCGATGAACCGCAATGGCATCGGGGTATTGCGTTTGTATTCGACTGACAACGCTGTCTTGAAGATGCTCACCTCTACCCGGCGTGCTCAGTAATCCGGAGGGCTTATGAACGGCCAACATGTGCTCATCGCAAAACAGGACCTCTGGGCCTGGAATATGTTGTGCATAGCCGGTGGGGTTGGTGGCGGCAAACATGCTGGAGGTAGAGGAAAAAGGCTAGAGCTATGGTAACGTATTGTAGCTTGCACTGGGGCATCTTCCTTTGGGTCCGGTCATATCGGTGTTGGCGAATAAACCACTGGCAATATTCCAGCAATCTTGATGAAGAATGGGTGGTGGATCTGGATTAGTCGGGCAACGCACCAGCTGAGCGGTGGAAATAAAATAATTCTGATTGTCAATCGATTCATTCACATTCCTGTAGGGCTGTACATTTCGTTGGTTATAATTTGATCCTGTTTCAGTGCGGTATTCATGGCGGCATACCGTATAGTATTTATTCGGTCCAATGGGAATTCCGCCAATTCTCACTCTACCCGACCAACCCTTATCAGCCAATGCAGGAATGACGCAAATATAATAGTATATTCTTGATAGTATAGTGCCTGTATTCTGATTCCTGGCTTGTTGATAAATACATGAAATCAACTTTCCGCCAGTATTGTCCCAGTCACTTAAGTCGGCGGTATTCATTCCAATTTGACTTTGACTTAGAGTGCTATCGGTAGCATCATATGTCACATAGCCGGCTAACAGATACGCACTATAGTTTGAGCATTGTGTGAGGTCATTGGTTTGTGCAAGTCTTGTAATGAGGGTATTGCATTTTTTGATAATATATCCTGATGCATCATTGAAAATAATGGCGTAATTTCCACTGAGTTGAAATGCAGAATTACCGCCCCCTAAGTCCGTAGCTTGGATAGGGATATTAATATTTCTACTTTTTGGTCTTTTTAGAAATGTATTTTGAGGAAGCGGGAGGTTAATGTAAGCGGAATCAACGGGGTTTGATTTGGAGATGATAGATGCTAGCGTGACACTTTGTAGAGTCCCTTTTCTATCGGGCCAGTTGACGATTGCACTTACCAATCTGAAGGTTTTATTGATATTCGATTCAATATTGCGTTGAATGCTAAAGGTGGTATTCGTTGATGCTGTTTGACTACTGGTGGTGTATGAATTGATGATGATCGGTGAACTCGTAGATGATAAACTACTCCATGAGTTGGATCCTCCGTTGATTTGGCTGAAGCTTTTGAAATTCTCAAGCTCATTTTGTGCAAAACGTATGGCTTCTGTTTTTTGTTTAGCTAAGTCGCTGTGGTACATGAGGTTGGTTTGAATAGAAGCCAGCGTAATAAATCCTATGGCAAAAATAATAAAACCAATGAGGGCCTCGATAACTGAGAATCCATTTTGAGATAATTGTGGTTGGTTACACATAAAACGTACGATGAAGGAATTGAAGCTTTTTATTGTAACGCACTCCAACTGCCTGGAATTTTGGTGTATAGTCCGGCAGTCCTTCTGGCAGCGTTCACCACAGAATAATCATAAATAATTGATAAATTTCCGGTGGCATATATATCCGAACAACTCATTAAGGCGCCTCGAATTTTCATATCGCCTGCCGTGCCCTGAATACTAACGCCTCGATTAAAAAAAAGCAAGCCAAAGATGTCTGCATTTGCATAGGCATCTATTCCTATAGAGGATATGCCATCAGCTACGATGGTGATCGGGTCATTTTGATTGCCCAGTGATGTAGAACTTACAATATGAATCCCATCAGGGAAATAAAAATTTCGCCATCCATCGATAATAGCTTGTTTTATGGCTGTTTCGCAAGCGGTTCCTGCGCAAACGGGCAAAGGGAAAACACTGGGACTATTTTTATAATCATCTATGCTAGTGCCGAAAAATGCTTTAAATACTTCCCCCCTAGCACAGGTGGGGTCAGATGCTTCCAATTGTGATAGAGACGTGTCACCTGTGATGATCGCATTCTCGGGTGGTGTTCCTGGTAGCGTGATGGCTGATGCTGGCAGTTGAGGGGCACTAGCTCCTGCATTGACCAAAATCCCATTGGCGGCCATACTGGTATTGGTGATGCTGAGCGTCCCTGGTTGTATAAAGCAAATTCCTGCACATGTCATGGCTGCTGATGGTGAAGAACGCAAAAGCGGCCGAAGCTTAACTAGAGTTTGAATACGCGCAATTGCATCAGGTGTGTTGCTGGATGCGATATGGTTCATGGAACATACGCCTGAAAACTCACTACAGCCCGTGGCTACGATTTCCAAGACATCAGGGTCGGATGCGATTTTATTGAAAAGCACACTAAAACCGGGTAACGCATTATTGGTTAGCGTAGCGGGACTTGGATTAGGGCAACTGCATTGAAGTGTGGTTGGTCTGTTTTGAGTAAAAATTTTACAACTCGGGGCGGTCGAGGGAGTCGTGGCTGCCAAGGCATAAATATCTCTGAAGGCAATCGCTGCAGTGGTGGGATGGAGGTTGCATGAACCATCAACCGTGTTGGGTGCATTGAGCATCCCGATAGCCCATTCAATTCCCGCCTCTGCGGCCTCTGCGGCAATAGCCGCCCGGGTTTGATTGCTGGCAATTTGTTGATCCGAGATAATTCCTCGATTCAAATACAGTATAGCCATTGAAATCAATGCCATGAGTAGTGTGCAGGTGAGAATGGTGATTCCACCTAGCGAAGTATTGCGGGGCGAGTGGGTTAGGGCGAGCATATTCCAGTGACTTGGTCATTACGAATTTTGACGGTTTGCTGTAAAGCCCGAACAATCGAAGGGTCGGAAGGGGGTTGAGCCATGATGGAAATCGTGTAGGTTCTGATCAAAAGTTGGGGGCAAGTGTTGATATCTGTACAGGTTTTTGAACATGGGCTAAAGTTTGTACTGGCAACCGCACTTGATATGCTCGTGATCATAGGAGTGACAGAAAAATGGGTAACAAGTATGGCTCGAGGGTCAGTGAGGTCTTGCCAGTTACCGCTGCCGAGTTGAGATTGAATAACCCCATTATTTAATTGAAAGCCTAAGCTTTCTTCGGTATCAACCACATTATTGGAGTCAAAGTTTTGATTGAATATGATGCCCGTGTTGTCGGCATGAGTGCTTATGGTGGCGTAAGGATTTTGAATAGGGGGTGAACCATCTGCGGCTGAAATGGTGCCAACCAGCGCGTTAGACCAAAACCCTGCACTACGCAGTTGGCGTGCAATCAACTCTGATGTCAGGCGTAACTCTTGGTTGAGCCTAACTTCAGCAATCGCCAACCTGCTGTTGCGTAACTGTGAGGCATACAGCGTAAGGGCACCGCTCACAATAAATAAACTCAGAGCAATTCCCACGATCAGTTCAACTAGGGAAAGCCCATTTTGATGAGTTTGAAGATGGGTTAGATGTCTATAGCGCAGACACCTAGGATTGGCATGTGGCAAAATTAGTTATGGTTCCTGTATTTGAGCACATGGCAATTTGGCCAGATGTGTCGATGATGGTGTTGAATTGAAGCGGGCTGTTATTTAATGATGCATTGACAGTATTGGCCGTTGCCACTCCAGGTACTAAATTAGAGATGGTTACATAGGGGTAAAACGATGTATTGGCAATAGAGGCTTGGAGGGTGATGTTGTTCGGCGCATTAACCGCTTTAAAAATACGTAACGGCGCAGTACAGTCAGGGCTACAAAGGGTATAGCCCCTGTTAGTGAAAGTAACCACAATCGTTTGATTAAGGGCAACCGATTGTGAGCGCGCAAATTTCAAGTCGGCGTTCATCTGTTGGGTAAAGCCTTCGAGTTGGTGCCGCGATACAAAATCACCCCATGAGTATAAGGATGCTGCCCCTAGGATTGACAGTATGGATAAAACCATGTTCAGCTCGGTTAAGCTTCGGCCTAGTGTATGGCAACATAGGGTGACTTTGGGAAATCTGGTCATTATTGCCTCCAGCATTCTGACGGAGAGTAAATCGTTTCACCTGGATTGCTGCTGGGATTGACATCAACCCGCAAGGTTCGACATTGGCTATCGGCCCACTGACTGCGGCCGGAAGAAGCCGTGGCCACAGCAGAGTAACTGGTGGAGTTAGGAGTGGTTGGTAAGCTTAAGGTGTAAAACCCATCAGTGCTTGTGGTTGAAATACCTAAGAGACTAATGGCGCTGGCGTACTGGGTGTTATTGCTCCTCCAACGTTCTTGCGCTTGTTGAAGACTGAGTAATGCCTCAATGGCATCGGATCGTCTGACTTTATGCAAACTATTCGTAAAGCTGGGATATACCAAAGCAGAGAGAATTCCCATGATGACCATCACTATCATAAGCTCAACCAAAGTAAAGCCGTGACGGCATATACTCGATTCGATGGGGTTTCTTATGGGTGGCATGGTGAAGTCAATTATATTACTTAGTCGCCCCTGAAGAATTCAAATCCTCACCAATTGAATGGTTGATGGAATGAGTCTGAACGGGTCTATGGAAATTTTGGGCAGAATTTTGGTTAAAAAATGGGATAAGGCGAG
>JAUMCS010000098.1:0-2679 GCA_032122355.1 Burkholderiaceae bacterium | reverse complement strand
TACTCCGAACAAGTATGCCAACAAGTCTGCGAAAACTGCGGCACCAACAAAACCTCAGAACAAAATAACCGTCAAGAACGACGACAAAAGCGCAAACATCGATTACTACGGCACAGAGATCACAACAGCCGAAGAATTGATCGCAAAATCCGGAATTGACATGAATATCTACGAGATTGACCGAGTCACGGTCAATCAGTGGGAATCGCCAGGCTCAAACAGCGATGGCGCTTACAAGACTGCCTTGTACCAGATCAAAGTGACTTTGCGGCGCAAAGAAGACACGCAAGTAGTGGTCGAGCGTTTGCTGGCCGATCTGGCGGCAGCAGCACCGGTGGTCAAGAAGATCAAGTATCCGCGAGCCAAAGAACAAAAAGGCCGCAAGGCGCTTGAAATATCCATTATGGACCCGCACTACGGCATGCAGTGCTACAAGGGCGAAAGCGACCATAGCTGGAGCATGGAAGAGTGCGAAAAGCTTTGCATGTGGTCGATTGACGCGCTCTTGGAGCGAGCCAAGCAGTATGGCAGCTTTGAAGAAATCGTCATGCCTTTTGGCAACGATTTCATGCACCATGACAACTTGCAGCACACGACTACCAAAGGCACTTTCCAGTCTGAGGGCATTTCGTATTCGGTTGCCTTGCAGAATGCTGTGCGTTTGGCTTTGACGATGGTCAACAGGCTGGCAGAGGTTGCGCCTGTGCGTGTTGTCGTGGTTCCAGGCAACCATGATTACTTGTCAGTCAACGCAATTGGCATGGTTCTCGACGCGTATTTCCGCAACGACGAGAATGTCACGGTTGATTGCGGCATATCGCCTTACAAGTTTTACCGGTTCGGCACAAATCTCATAGGATTTGATCACGGACACAATATCAACGTGATTCGGCTTGCTGCCATCATGGCCCACGAGCGAAAGCAGGATTGGGCCGAGACAAGCTTCCGCGAGTGGCATCTTGGTGACCAGCATCGCAAGGGCAGCAGCAAACCCACAACCATGGAAGAGCAAGGCGTTAGCATCGAGTATTTGCCGGCTTTGACGCCGCCTAATGCCTGGCATCGACTTAAAGGCTTCAACTGGCAGCAGCGTGGTGCCATGGCCTTTGTCTACGACTACAACGAAGGACCAGTTGCCCGTTTGCAGGTTAATCTCAACAGCTATACTGGCAAACCGACGGGCGAGTAACCTTGCCTGTATCCTTGGACACTCATTCGCCAAGGGGGCGCTATGACTAAGCCATATGGCGGTACTTTCGACCAAGTTGTCTCAACTTTGCGCAAGCATTGTGCCTTGACCAAGCCTGCCAAGGTCATAATCCGCAGCTTGTACAAACAACAGTTGTGCGGTTGTTGCGTGGCCTACCTGGACAACGAAGGAAAGATAAAACGCTTCGACATTGAAATAGACCGGCAGTTGTCTCAACTCACCGCCATAGACACATTGTTGCACGAATGGGCACATGCCTTGGATCAAGATCGCAACGGACCGGCGCGAGAACCGCACAGAGAAAGTTGGGGTAAGTGCTACGCCAAAGTCTGGCGTGCTTACGCAAAATATCTTGATGCTTAAATAAAGTGCTTTACTGTTGACGCTGTAACCCGAAGTGGTTACAAAGTTGACATCTGTTTATCAATTCAGCTGAAAGGACCGATCAAGTGTCTTTGCCGCTTGTTTCTTGCGTTTTACCAGTGGCCAACGCTGCTCGAATGACTTTGGTCCGCAAGGCTGTCAATAACTTTATCAGGCAGCAGTACACACCTTACGAATTGATTGTTGTCAACGGTATCGGCAACAACGTTTTGACAAACGACAACATGGATAGCGAAGAGATTCGCGAATCCGGCTGTAGGGTTTGGGAATTGCATGCTCCGGCAGGGCTGAATGCAGCTTCCATGAAAAACCTTGGCTTGGAGATGGCTAGCGGCGACTGGGTGATCTGTATCGATGACGACGACTACTTTCACCCCATTCGGCTCATGTATCAGATGGCGCATCGTGTAGAAGGCAAACCTTGCCTTTTGAAGTATCAGCTGCGCATTGACATCTCTCAGGCTTTGCAACTTTCGGCTGAATCTGAGATGTGGGAACAGAGTGTCAGGCCGCTATTGCATTTACTGAAGATGGACAGCGGAATACCCTGCACTATGCTGTTCCCCCGGCTGCAAGCCGACAATCAACCTTGGCGCTTTAATCCGGATTTGAACACCGGTGAGTACGAGGAATTGCTGGCCAGGATGCGGCAAGGCGGCGAACCGACAGTTTGCGACAACATGCACAATTCTTTTGTCAGGGGCATGCAGTGGCCTTTGCTGTCGATTGCCGTGTATCACGGCAATAACGAGCTAACTTACGATCAATTCTTTGCCAGGCTCAACCCGTTGACCAACTCAGGAGGTTTTCCTGTCGGGTTAAACCAAGAAGACGTCGAGTATTTAAAAACGGTGCTTTACTCGTACAACTTTCAAGTGTCTTGATCCCATTTCTGCCAGAGATTTCCAATGGCTTGGTACAACGAAGACCAACCTGAAAAACTTAATTTCATGGTCGCTGGCAACGCTCATTCCGGCTACGGTTTGCTGCAAGCTTCTTTGGCTGCGCATCCAAGCATTGTGTGCCACGGCGATGTGTTGCACGAAGACGACAAGATCAGGAAACGGGAACATGAGGCTTATTTT
>JAUMCS010000097.1:1896-5494 GCA_032122355.1 Burkholderiaceae bacterium | reverse complement strand
AGCCCAGCCCGAGCAAGATGTCGAACTGGCGCATGGCGATGTGGTTTTTGTGGATCGTGCGCCGCAAGTGTATATCTATGGTGAAGTGCAACGCCCAGGCGCGCTGCGGCTTGAGCGTGACATGACCTTGCTGCAAGCCCTAGCCGCAGGTGGTGGGCTCACCCTGCGCGGCACCGAGCGCGGCATCAAAATATGGCGCACGGATAGTCAGGGGCGTTTGACTGCACTACTGCCCGATATGCCCCAACCGCTGCAAGCCGGCGATGTCGTGTATGTGCGCGAAAGCTTGTTTTAAGCCACTCCCAGCCATTTCATTTTCTTTTCTATTCGAAAGCTCGTGCCTATGAATACCACCTTGATCGATTGGAAGCAACGCCTACGCCAACGCTGGGGCATGGCACTGCTGGTATGGCTGGGCGTGGTGGGTGCGGCGGTAGGTGCCAGCCTGTTGTTGCCACCACAGTTTGAGGCCACAGCCTCGCTGGTGCTCGATGTCAAACCCGACCCCATTGCGGGCGCCTTTCCGGCGGCGGCAGCCAATAGCCTGATCAACACGCAGGTGGATGTATTGCAAAGCCACCGTGTGGCACGGCGTGTGGTGCAAAACCTGCGCTTAATGCAAAACCCTGAATTGCGCGCGCAGTGGATGGATGAAACAGAAGAAAAAACCGCCTTTGATCAATGGCTGACCGACACCTTTATGCAGCACTTAGAGGTTCGGCCCGCGCGTGACAGCAACGTGGTGCAAGTGGCTTACCGTGCGCACGATGCGCGGCTAGCGGCGCAAATGGCCAATGCCTTTGTGCAAGCCTACCTAGATACGGCCTTAGAGCTGCGGGTGGATCCGGCGCGGCAATTCTCTAGCTTTTTTGATGATCGCTCGCTTGAAGCCAGGCGAACCCTTGAGCAAGCCCAAGCACGATTGTCGGCATTTCAAAAACAAGAAGGTTTACTCGAAACCGATGCCCGTATAGATGTAGAAAACAATCGCTTGACCGAGTTATCCACCCAAGTACTGCAAGCACAAGCGCAAAGTGCCGATAGTGGCAGCCGATTGCAGCAAGTGCGTTCGCATGCCCCTGAAACATTGCCGGAAGTATTAAATAGCAGCCTGATCAGCAACCTCAAGGCTGAACTTGCGCGACAGCAATCGCGCTTGAAAGAGCTTGATGCACGCTTAGGCCAAGCGCACCCGCAGCGTCAAGAAATGCTGGATGGCATGGCCGAGCTTGAATCGCGGCTGGCCGCTGAGGTGCATCGCATCACCAGCGGCCTGAGCACCCAAAATGCCATCAATCAAAACCGCATGCAACGGCTGCAAAGTGCCTTAGCCGCCCAGCGCGAACAAGTTTTAAAAATGAAAGCCGCGCGTGATCAAGCGGCGGTATTAACCCGTGATGTAGAAAGCGCCCAACGTGCTTATGATGCAGTGGTGGGGCGTTTGCAGCTAACCCGCCTTGAAAGCCAAACCCCGCAGGCACAGGCCTATTGGTTGGCGCAAGCCACCCCACCGGCCAGGCCCATTTCGCCCAAACTTTGGTTAAACACGCTATTGGCGATACTCATTGGGTCGGCCTTAGCTGTTTTGGTGGTGTATTGGGCAAGGGTACCTACAAGGCAGTACAGCTAAAAACCCACTTCCTAAAGTGATTTCTATGCTAAGATTTACTTAACTTTTGACTTGCGGATATATCACCGTGGCGAACCAAACACCGAACATTCAATGCGCCCAAACTGAGAAACGTTCTCCGAGTGTTGAAACCCTAACAGTCTCGCAAGCTCCATATCCGCTCTCGTTTCAGCAGGAAATAGCCCAAGCTATTCGTGAATCTAAAGCCGACATAGCCCACGGACGATTCTATAAAGAATCAGTTGCTGAACATATTGAGCGAATCAAGAAGCTCAACCGTACTGCCAGTTAGCCCCCTCAAACCCGATAAGCCACCGTCGTCATCACCTTAGCGGCGCCTTTCATCAGCCACTTCACGGGGCGGGGCAATTCCACTGCGCCAGCGGCTTGTGCTTGATAAGCATGGCGTGCTTCATCCGCTTGCATTTGCTCCACTACGGCGCGCGATTCCACGTCCTGCTCAGGCAAGGTTTGCAGGTGGCTGGCGAGGTGCGCTTCCACTTGCCGCTCGGTTTCAACCACAAAGCCTAAACTCACCTTATCACCCAACCGGCCAGCCAAGCAGCCAATCGCAAAAGCACCGGCGTACCATAGCGGGTTCAGCAAGCTCGGGCGGGCGTGAAGTGCCTCAAGCCGTTGTTGCGTCCATACCAAATGGTCTTCCTCCTCCTGGGCTGCATGTAGCATTTGATCGCGCAGCTCAGGCGTGCGGGCCGTGAGTGCTTGGGCTTGGTACAGGGCCTGGGCACAAATTTCGCCCACATGATTAATGCGCATCAAAGCGCCAGCGTGGGCTTGTTCAGTTGGGCTCAGGGGCTGGGCTGGGGCAACCGCTTGGGGCATGAGACGGCTGCTGTGAAGCGCACCGGCCAAGGTGGCAAGGGCGTTGTTCAAGGTAGCTAGTAGGCGGTCGGTGCGGTTTAGGTGCAGTGGGTTCATAGCTAGGGTGGCCTCATCCATGGTTTAGGGGTTTATACAAGCTTGCTTTGTTGCACTATAGCAACGTTTCAAGGCATTTTGCAAGGTATCGGGGTGCAAAAGCTTCGCAAAACGCCTGGATGCTGGTGAAATAGAGGCTAACTTCCGTTGAGGGGGTTGGGTGGAGCCAAAGTTAAGGTTTTTTAAGTTAACTGGGTGCCACCTTAAAAAGCATCCCTCATCGGGATTTTTCTAACTTAGGAGAAACTTTTCATGAAAAAAACTCTGATTGCCTTGGCTGCTTTAGCTGCTACTGGCACTGCATTTGCTCAGTCTTCCGTTACCATCAGCGGTAAATTTGGTGTTTCTGGCGTTAAAAACGAAATCAACGCTGCTGCTGATGCTAAGGCTGAAGGTAAAAAAAGTGCCGCCAACTTTGGCGTAACTGATGGCGATGTGCGTTTCAGCGGTGTTGAAGACATCGGTGGCGGCTTAAAAGCTGACTTCTCCATGGAAATCCGTGTTCGTGGCCGTGGTGACGCTGGCTCTGTTTATCGCAATGCAACCATCGGTTTAGCACATACTGCATTTGGTAAAGTAACCACCGGCTCAATCGAAGTTGGTAACGGCATCAAAACCCGCGGCTGGGCTGGTGCACCTATCGGCATTGCCAACGCACTTGAAGCAAATGGCACATCTGGCCCCTTGGGTGCTTATGCCAATTCCGACATCCTGCAATACACATCACCTGAACTCGTCAAAGGCCTAACAGTGTCTGCATTGCGTGCTGAAAACATTGGCACTGCAGGCCAGTCAGTTGACAAGGTAAATGGCCTGGCCACTCGCGGTTCCGCCGCTAACACCCTCGGTGTAAGCTTTACCGATGGCCCCATCAGCGCAGGCGCTGACTACACCATTTTTAACAAAAATGCCGCAACCAATGCCGCCAAAGAAGCTACACGTATCCGTGTTTCAGGTTCTTATAACCTCGGCGTAGCTGTGGTGGGTGCTGGTTACGAGAAAAACAGTGACATGGCTAATACCACTGGC
>JAUMCS010000097.1:0-1886 GCA_032122355.1 Burkholderiaceae bacterium | reverse complement strand
ACTGCCGGTGTTAAAGTCCCCCTGGGTGCTTTCA
Organism: Burkholderiaceae bacterium; assembly: GCA_032122355.1. Lineage (GTDB taxonomy): Bacteria > Pseudomonadota > Gammaproteobacteria > Burkholderiales > Burkholderiaceae_C > RFTU01. The sequence goes on along the minus strand of JAUMCS010000097.1, from coordinate 1,852 downwards.
CACTGGGTGCAGTTTACGCCAAGTCAGAAGCCACGAAATCACAAGCAACTGCTTTTGCTGCAGCTGCTTACGGTTTAGCTGCTCAGTATGACTTCAGCAAACGTACCAACGTGAACTACACCTTCCTGAAGCAGTCTGAAAGCAATGACAAAGACTTCGAAGGCAACCGTCATCAACTCCGTTTGATGCACTCTTTCTAATCTAACGCTGGCCTTTGCGCCAGTTAAGGTTTAAAAGAACAAAAGCCCCGCTATGGCAACATGGTGGGGCTTTTTTTATGGGGCTAATTGGCCATCGGCTGCTCCACTATACGCAGCCCTACTGCTTTCAGGACAGCAGACAAGGTAAGAAACTCAGGGTTGCCCTTGGGTCACAGGGTGCGATAAAGCTGCGTAGCATTCAGCTCGGTACCCTTTGCAAGGGTACGCACGATGCCCCCATGCGCCTGAGCCATTTGGCGTAGCGCCACTAGTAAATCGGCTGGCTCACCTTCTTTAAGCAGTTGATTTAAGTACTCGGCAGCAAAAGCCGGATCCTCCCTAAACCACTCAGCCATCGCTTCATCATGACTTCGATCTCTCATTTTGACCTCTGTTGCCAAGCTTTCCAATAAGCAATTAAGCGTTAGTCGATTGGGGTGATATTGGGAGCTGACCCTTGAATGTCGGATAACTGTTGTATAAGTGTGGGTAGCGCTAGGCGTACTGTATCCCATACAACATCTAGATCAATATCAAAATAACCATGCGCAATACGATTCCGCATGCCGCGCATATTGCGCCAAGGTACTTGTGTGTGCTTTTGAGCAAAATCAGGATAATTATCCATAATTTTTGTTACAGCTTCACCTATAACCAATATGCTCATCGTGACAGCTTGTTGCGTACGCTTATCTTCCAGAAAATCTTCTTTTGCCAAACCCTCAATAAAAGTACATGCATCGGTAGCCGCTTTGAAAATATGCTGAAGGTAATCAGGTAAACGATATTCATTCATACAGGCTGTGCCTCGGCCAGTATTTTTGCGCGGATATTGGGGGGCAGGTCACCCGGGGTTTTAAGATCAACCGGAAGGCCAAGCAGTGTTTCAAGTTCGATTTGTAGGCCCCCCAAGTCAAAAAGGGTAGTACCAGGGAGCGCATCAACCAATAGGTCAACATCGCTTCCATCATGGTCATTGCCATGCAAAACAGAGCCAAAAAGCCGTGGGTTCGTAGTATGAAAGCGTTTGGCTGTTTCACGAACAGCTAAGCGCTTCATATCAATCACATCGGAAGGTCTCATGGTAATCCTTTATGGTATGCAATGGTGGAATGATATTGCATCACGATGGCGATTTCAAGCGTTTGTATTCCGCCAGTACATATCACTTAGAACACGGCAACCGTTGTAGGCAATTTAATCGGACAATTTGCGATTTAGGCACTGCATAATTACTTTTTTGAAAGACTAGGGGCGATGCCTGCAAAGATGGTTGTTGCTCATGTTTTAGCAAACCCGAAATCTCTAGACTCAAACCCAAACCACGGATGCACTCTTTCTAATCTAACGCTGGCCATTGCTCCAGTTAAGGATTAAAAGAACAAAAGCCCCGCTATGGCAACATGGCGGGGCTTTTTTATATCGCCACTCTCCACTCACGCAATGTGCCTACGGTTTGCGTAAGCCGTTGCCTACGCAGGGTATCCAAGTACTCATCAACATTCATTCATACCCCATATTAAGCGCTTGGGCTTGCTCGGCCAGTGCATCAAGCGTCTTGTTGCGAGCAGCGTCAATACGCTCTTTATATGCCATCACATCTTGATAACGAATACGGCGGTGCGTGCCGATTTTATGAAAAGGAATTTCAC
>JAUMCS010000096.1:0-4186 GCA_032122355.1 Burkholderiaceae bacterium | reverse complement strand
CTGCTCTTTAAATTGCGCATCAAATACTCGCATTTCTCCATCTTTCCCGACCCCTCAAACAATGAAATTCGTCTCTTTAAGAGACCGGACAACTATAGTGACAGAGGGGGAACCTCCAAACCGAGTACGACATGCGCATAGCCCATCGAACCCTGCATGACAAAATCGCACCAAGAATTCGCATTTACCAACCCCACAGCGGCCAAGCAAACGATTGCAGCATTGGCTAACGAGATTTGCATTTACTGTCGGCGATGTGGCCATGATCGCCGCCGATGAACTCGAAAGCCTAGTTGAAACAGCACAGCTGTTGCGCCAACCCACAAGCCAATTGGTCTTTACGTACGGGCAGATTGTTGGTTTTGAGCCTGGAGTAAATCGAACAAAAACTCAGGCGCGAAGTCGGCCCCATTGGCCCAAACGACGGTCCCCATCATCTCATCTTGCCGCGCCGTGGCAAACAACGCCTCATCCTTCAAAGGCTCAAATACTTCACCCCAAAGCTCATTCATCAAACACACTTCGCCAGTCACACCGTTATTGAACTGTAAATGCAAGCGAAACCCCGGTCGTACTTCCACATGCGATGTATGTAAAAACATATTCACTCCAATGGTGCAATGGGATTCAGGGGCTTGCGCTGTTGAGCCAAATGCCAATCAACCAATAACTCTACTTTATGCTCATCAAGCTGATTTCAGGCATATGAGTGAGATAAATTCCAAGTTAGATAACTATCTGTAATTTTAAGTTAATAACCTCGCAATAGGCAATATGTACTGGCGGAATACATTAAATTTACAAAAACCTATAGTCTGAGTAGAATGGCGACAGCTTCCGTTTATCCGATTGACCGCTTCCCCGAACGTTTTCATGATGCAGTGCGTCAACTTAGCAGGGGTTCGAGATACCCAGCCATAGACTGTGATCGAAACACCTTTTGGTGTCATGTTTTATGCCGCTGGCTTCGATCTATCGGGGTGGAAGCTGAATTTGTAGCACCATAACCACTACAGCCATGAACACCATTCCCCACACTTCCGAGCAACACTACATCACAGGTAAAGCTGCGCTTAATGTGCCGAATCCTGATGGGTCTTTTGCCGACTGGCACTTTGACGAAGTGTTTTTGAGTGGTAGGGGGAAAATCCGCATTGCTGGCCGAGACACGACGCCTACTTTACCGATTCTTGGAAACTATGGCATCCGTGAATGCAGTGATACCTTGAGGCGCTTTGGGCTTGCCGTTCCAGACACCGAAAAGGTGTACACGGCCAACCATGTACGCGCCATCCTCGACATGGTGTTGGCTTCGCTGGCTAAGAAGAAGCTCCCCGCTCATGTTGTGGCCGCTGAATTCATTGATTCAGAGAGTGAACTTGCGGAACTCAAATCCAAGGTGCAGGAACTGAAAACAAAAATAACCGACCCAATTACTCTTTCACTTTTGCAGCAATGGGAACAAACCAGCCTCTAGCCTTCAACGAAGAACGGCAGCTCCATGTAGGCATTATGCGAGCCATCGCCAGAGATTTTCACGATATCCCTATGGTGCTTAAAGGCGGCACGGCGCTTTTGCTTTGCTATGGACTTGACCGATTTTCGGAAGACCTCGATTTTGATGCCCCCAAAAAATTCAATATCGCAGGGCGAGTAGACAAAGTCCTCTCGCAAAAGGCTAAATCTCATAGCATCCGAACAGTCAAAGACACTGAGACCGTTCAGCGATTGAAAGCCCACTACACGGGCATCAGAGGCGAACGATTACTCAAAATCGAGACCTCATTCCGCAACCCAGCAAGCGAGGATGAAACGACTGTCATTGACGGCATCCGCACCTATTCGATTCAGGTACTCATTGAGCAAAAAATCAACGCCTTTGAACACAGGACAGCCGCCAGGGACCTCTACGACATATCGTTTTTGACACGACAGTATGGTGAACACTTTTCGGCATCCTCAATCCAAAAACTCAGAGAACTCACGGCGGACATTGACACCGTAGAGCAACGCTTTCAAGAAGCGTTTGAAGAAGATGAAATTCTCGACGCTTCACGCCTCATGGAAATCATTTTCCAAGTAACAGAATTTGTAAAACAGCATCTATGAAAATAGGCTAAGCCCGTGTTGCCCTGCAAAATCAAGCCTAACCCCGGTCGTGTATCCTGCCAGCAGAACATACTCCCCTATACTCTATTCAAATTCGCATTTACTCGATCAAACCGGCCAACCAAACGAGTGCAGCATAGGCTAACGGTATTTGCATTCACAGGCGGCAATGCGGCCATGATCGCCACCGATGAAATCGAAAGCCAGATTGAAACGGCTCACCTGTTGCGCTAGCCCGATCCAGTTGGACTTTACGTACTGGCAGATTGTTGGCTTTGAGCCTGAAGTAAATCAAACAAAAACTCAGGCGCGAAGTTGGCACCATTAACCCAAACCACGGTCCCCATCATCTCATCTTGCCGCGCCGTGGCAAACAGCGCCTCATCCTTCAAAGGCTCAAATACTTCACCCCAAGGCTCATTCATCAAACACACTTCACCAGTCACACCGTTATTTATGCAAGCCATAGCTTGCATAAATAAGATTTATTGCGTATAATGCAAGCCATGACTGACAACATCAGATACCCAGATATCAGGCTCTCAGATGAATTGGGTCGTCAACTACAAGCCCGCCGTGAGGCCCTGGGCTTAAGCAAAGCGGCGCTGGCCGAAAAGGCGGGCAAAGTGCGTGAAGTCATCTATCGGCTCGAGGCCGGTGAAGAGTCCACCGTTTCATCGCTCTTGGCAGTCATGGGCGCACTGGGGCTGGTGATGCGGCTTGAAAGCGCGGGGCTGCCAACGGCCAGCGAAGTCGCTGCTCGGTTTCTGGAAGAGGACGACGATGCTTCCTGAAAAAATTCGCCTGCTCAACGTTTCGATCGGCGACACCCACAACGCGGGTCAGTTGATCCGAGCGTCTACCTACGAATTTCGCTATCTTAAAACCGAGCCTCAGCAAGCCGCCGTGGCCCTGCTGATGCCGCCTTCCCAAAAGCTCACCTGGCAGGATGGCGACTTATTTCCACCCATGGACCAGAACCTACCCGAAGGTGATTTGTTCATGAAGATTCGAGAATTCTTCCCCAAACAGCCCATGACACCCATGCATATGCTGGCACTGGTGGGGCGCAATGGCATTGGGCGGCTGGGTTTCAATTTGCCCGACCACTTGCCTGCACCTATGCCCCGAACGATAAGCAAAAACGAGTTACTGAGCACAAAATACACGCCAGAGGTGTTCAATGACCTGGTAGCCGCCTACTTGAGCACAGGTGCTGGGATCGCCGGCATGCAGCCCAAGATCATGGTACCTGACCGACCGACCGTGCCAATACCCTCTCTTATCGTGAAGGCGGCCAGCCCTGCATACCCAGGCTTAGCCGCCAACGAATTCCTTTGCTTGACGGCTGCCCGCAAAGCTGGCATCGATACCCCTGCGTTTGAACTGTCTGACGATGGGCAAATGCTGGTGCTCGACCGATTTGATCTGCTGGCGCATGATGATGGCCTCGTTGAGCGCCTAGGGTTTGAGGACATTGCGGCCCTAGCTGGGATGCGTGTGCGCGACATCCTATCTGACCGCAAGTATCAAGGCAGCTACCAGCGCATCGCAGAGCTGTTGCGCCAGTTGCAGTTGCCCAGCCTTAACCTGCATCGGTTTTTTGAGCAAGTAGCCTTTTCTATCATGGTACGCAACGGAGATGCGCACCTGAAAAACTTTGGTCTGCTGTACCGTTCTGCAGAGCAAATTTGGTTGGCCCCGATGTTTGATGTGGTGACCACCAGCATCTACACCTATGCTCAATATCCAGGCGGCCCCGAACTAGAGGACCGAACCCTGGCACTTAAGCTATTTGCAGGCAAACGCCATACCAGGGCCTACCCTACAAAATGCGAACTTGAAGAATTTGGACAGCGTATTTGTGGTGTCAATCGGCCGGGCCAGATCCTCGACCGAATTGCCCAAGCCATGCGCAGCACCCTAAATAATACCAAAGGTGACTCGCGTGTGCCCAAAAAGCTCCTAGCACAAATGTCCGCGGCATGGGAAGCTGGTTATGAGTATGCGTAATAGGCTGGGGTTGCCGAACGTATTGAACTGTAAATGCAAGCGAAACCCCGGTCGTACTTCCCCA